>PWHA01000334.1 GCA_003554685.1 Halanaerobiaceae bacterium | reverse complement strand
TTACTCGAGGGGAAAATAGGATAAGTGGAGTTTATTTAGAAGACCTTTGCTTTGATTTTCAGCAATCAGCAGAGAAGGCAATTAAAGCTATATTAATTTATTTAAGCATTCGTTTCCCTTATTCTCACGATTTAACCCAATTACTGACATACGTTGAAAAAGCGGGCTAAAACGTGCCAGATGATGTTAAGCAAGCCGGGGCTTTATCAGACTATGCAGTAGAAACACGTTATCCTGGACTTGCTGAACCTGTAACTGAAAAGGAATATCAAGAAGCCATGATGATAGCTGAAAAGGAATCCTAAGCCTTCTCATATTAATGCAAAGGCCTGCCATTTTCATGTTCATCGGTTCGATGAACCCCTGCCCCTGCGGCAACTACGGCGATCACCGCCTGGAATGCCGCTACAGCCCGAACCAGATCACATGCTACCGCAATAAGCTCTCCGGCCCGCTGATGGACCGCCTCGACCTCCACGTGGAGGTGCCGGCCATTAAATACGAGCAGCTTGATGGCAAAGAAGAAGGCGAACCTTCAGCTGAAATCCGCAGCCGGGTGGAAGCGGCCCGCTCAAGACAGCGGGGACGCTACAAAAATATAGCGGCAGCCACCAACATCCGTCTGCGTTCAAAATACTTTAAACAGTACTGCTCCCTCTCAATCAACCTGTGCGGTGAAAAGTTCTAAACATATACAAGGTTTCTTCATGAAATCTTCACATTTCTGCTATACGATATTGGCAGAAGAAAAAAAGAAATGAAAGGAGAAATGAATGATGTCAAAAAAAATGATTATTGGTATAGTCATAACCGCTGTAGCCATAACCCTGCTGGTAGCTACCGTCGCCGGCGCCCGGGAAAGTGATCCGGTCCTGGATTCTCTCTATGAGCAAATCTTTGGACTGCGGAAAGAGGTTGTAGAAAGAAGAGTTGAACTGGATGAACTTACTCCAGAAGAAGGCGATTACAAGTTGGAGCAAATGGAAGAACGTTTTCAGGAAAGGACTGAAGAAGGTTTCAGACCATTTAACGGCATGTTTGGCGGAGGCTGGGGCCACCACGGCCATCACGGCGATGGAACAGGAAGTCACGACCATTGCGTGCGCTAATAGCAGCATAAATTCTAATTAGTGCCCCAAACCCGAACCTGTAAATAGATTTACCTAATAGTTAAAAGACCGTTCCTGACGGTCTTTCTTTTTTGCAGCCAATAGTTTATAATTTATATAGACTTTATAGGAGATTATCGAATTGACTATACCGAAAATCCTGGTTGTTGATGACGAAAAAAATATCACAGAAATTCTTAAGTCTTATTTGGAGCGGGAAAAGTATATAGTAATCACCGCCCACGACGGCCCCGAAGCGCTTTATTTGGCCGGTTTAGAAAAACCGGATCTGATTATCCTTGACCTGATGTTACCCGGTTTGAGCGGCGAGGAAATCAGCAAAAAACTACGTGGGGATGGGTCACGGGTACCGATTATTATGCTCACAGCCAAAACTGCCCTGGAAGACAAGGTTTACGGGCTGGGGGTCGGAGCCGATGACTACGTGGTTAAACCTTTCAGCCCGCAAGAAGTTGTGGCCAGGGTTAAATCTATGCTTCGCCGTAACGATCCAGACCAAGTCTCCCTAACGGATGTGCTGGTGCTCGCTGGCGGTGACCTGGAAATCGACACCCCTGCCCACCGCATTACATGGCAAAATCGTGATCTTAACCTGACTCCAACGGAGTTCAACTTGCTTTTGTACCTGGCAAAACACCCGGGCCGTGTTTTTTCCCGCGCTCAGCTTGCCGAAGCAATTTTTGGTTATGATAGTGCCTCTGAAGATCGGGCTGTTGATGCCCATATTAAAAACTTGCGTCAAAAAATGCATAAAGAAGGCATACCTCAGCTGATCAAAACGATTTACGGGGTAGGGTATAAATATGAAGAGGATTAAGCAAAAGGCACCCTTGCCATTGTGGCTGCGGCTGGTATTTTTCTTTTTGCTCCTGTCAGCGGTAATCCTGATATTATTCCAGGCGATTTATAGTTATTCACTGGACAGGCACCTGCAGGCTTATACCAAAGATAGGGAAGAAACCCTTAATAATCAGATTATTAGTTCCATGCTGGAGTATTATGCGACAAACGAGAACTGGTCCGGTATTCATATGCCTTTACTTCATGCTGCCTTAAGTACCAATACCCGCCTTCTTCTTTATGATACCCAGGAGCGACTTATCGCTGATACCGGCCAGGGCAGGCACCATCACAGGATGATGACAGCTGATAAACAGCAGGATTTAGAGTACGCCGAAACTTATCAGTATGAACTGGGGCACAACAACACCAGGATTGGCAGCTTGATCATCGCTCACCCTCTGGAAGCCGAAGGCAGTGCCTGGCTTCAGCAGGATTTAATTTTTCAGCGCACGTTAACCAGATCCTTGCTTTGGACAGGGTTGATCGCCATCAGCGCCGCTCTTGTCCTGGGAATCCTTTTTTCCCGCCGGTTATCCCGCCCCCTGGAAGACTTCGCCCGGGCCGCAGTCAGGATTACCCGTGGTGATTACCTTTACCATCTGCCCTCTTACAACAGCCGTGAATTAAACGATCTGGCCCTTTGTTTCAACCAGATGTCCTTCCATCTCCAAGAGCTTGAAAAACTGCGAAAACGTTCTGTTGCCGATATCTCCCACGAACTGCGCACCCCTCTCACTACTCTGCGCAGCTATATAGAAGCTCTAAAAGACGGGGTAATAAGCGCCGATGAGAAAACAATGGGTATTTTAACGGAGGAAATTATGCATTTAAACCGGGTGGCCGTGGATATGGATGAACTTGCCCGGGCTGAAAACGCCCGCCTGGAACAGGGGGAGCGTAAAAAGATCAATCTTAACCAATTTTTAAGGGACAAAATCGCTTCTTTCAAACCACTGCTTCAAGAAAAAAGAGTGAATCTTAACTTGCGGTTACCGGAAACTGATTTGATAGTTTTTCTGGATCCCGGCGCCCTGGGAAAAATCACCGGCAATTTGCTTGACAACGCTTATCGGTATACCGAACCTGGGGGAACTGTAAAAGTGAGTTTACAGGAAAAAGCGGAACTTGATCCGGCCGCAGTTCCGCCCCTGGGGCAGGAATCGCTCGATGACGAGGGCATTCGCAGTAAACTTAATGGTATGTATATGATCACGGTGAGCGATACCGGAAAAGGAATTAAACCGGAACACCTCCCTTACGTTTTTGAGCGATTTTTCCGGGCCGACCCGTCCCGGGAAAGAGGACAAAAACAGGCCGGTTCAGGGATCGGCCTGGCCCTGGTTAAAGAGCTAATCCGCTCGGCCGGGGGATTTATCCTGGTCACCAGCCGGCCCGGGGAGGGAACCGCCTTTTATCTTTACCTGAAGTAAAATCCGGTATTTTATGCTGGACACAAAGTACGCTGTCGATTTCTTTAATTATCACCTTTAAAGACAACAAAACTCCATTTTATAGCCATATATGTTTAAGAGTATTTTTCTGTTTAGAAACCGCCATTTGCCTGATTATGACAGCGGTTTCTTTCTTCTTTTTAACCATCCTGACCTTCCAAATTTAATTTAATATTCACAAACTCTCCATTATATCTTCACCGGATATTCACATTGCTAGCTTAACATGTAGTAATGAGGAAACAACAGCAGTTTCAAGGATACAGCAAATAAATACTGGCAAATTCATTCTAGAAAACTATTATGCCTGGTTATTAAATACTTGCAGAAAAGGAGCTTTAGTCAAAATGTCAAAACAAAAAAGTCAGTTACCGCTAATTTTAGTAGCAATATTTTTTGTATCATTTTCAACTCTTCTTTTTGAATTAAGTATAATCCGTATATTTTCTTTCCTGTTATGGTACCATTTTGTTTTTATCGTGATCTCAATCTCCATACTTGGCCTGGGAATTGGGGCCTGGCTGCTGTATCAGACTGGTTTAAAATCAAGGATTGATCAACATGGAACCCATGAGCTGGCTCGTTACGCACTAATTCTGTCCGGCGCCATTACCTTTTCCGTGATCGCTGTTTTGCTCTATCCTTTTCCCGGGTTTGTTTACGGTTACATATTGGCCGTGCTCATACCTTTTATCGCTGCAGGCCTCTTTTTGTCAGCTGCCTTTTACCTTTACGGTAAAGATGCTCAGGTGCTTTATTTTGCTGACCTGTTCGGAGGCGGTCTCGGAAGTCTGGCCGTGCTTCCACTTCTTGAACAATTCGGCGCGGTCAGTACAGCATTATTTATTGCTTTGATTCCAGCGACGGTCAGTATTTTTCTTTATCTGGCAATTGCAGAAAAGAAAAGGGCCCTGCACAGTTCCGTGGTAGCTGCTATTTTAACTGCTATCTTCTTGTTCAACATATACGGTGACTTTCAAGAACTATTACTTAAGGAGGGCCATGGAAGCAGCGTTAAAACCCTGTTTAGCCTGACCGCCGATGAAGAATACGACATAGTTTATACTGATTGGAGCACTTTTGCCCGGACAGATGTTGTAAAAAAAACAAATAACTCTTCCTCCTCAAAAAAGTGGATTTTTACTGACGGTGGTGCCGTTTCAGAAATAATTGCCTTTGACGGTGATCTTCAATCAGTCCAATTTTTAAAAGAAGATCCCACTTATTTTCCCTTTACATGGGGCAATTCGGAATCGACATTGATAGTCGGATCCGGAGGAGGCAAGGATATATTATTATCCCTTCTGGCCGGAACACAAGAAATAACGGCTGTAGAAATAAACCGAAGTATCGTAAACTCTGTTCGAAAATTCTCCGAATTCAGCGGCCACATTTATGATCAAAACAATGTAAAAACAGTAAAACAAGATGCGCGCAATTTCCTCGAAAAAGACCAATCCCAATACGATTTAATTTATTTACCGCTTGTGTTTACCCAGGCGGCCGGCCGCACCGGCCATGCTTTATCTGAAAACTATGTTTTTACCATGGAAGCTTTTAAAGTCTACCTGGAACGATTAAACCCCGAAGGACGCCTGGCTTTTGTCCTGCATGACAGCACCGACTTAACCAAAGCGATGCTGATGTCTTACCAAGTTTTTATGGATCGCGGCTTATCCCCTGAAGAGGCTTTGTCCCGAATAGTTGTAAGCCAACCCGCTTCAACAGATGAAAATCATGGTCATCACCATCCTGTTTTAGTTCTGCGTAACGAACCTTTTACAACAGGAGAGATTGAGGAAATACATCACAATATTAACCAAATGGGAATGGAGCCTTATCACCTTACAGGCCATGCTGAGCCGGTTTTTTTCAATGTTTTAAAGACAGGTCGAATGGAACTGTCAGACCTGTCTTCAGAATTTCCCTTTGATGTTAGCCTGGCGACAGATAACAGTCCATTTTTTTATAATTTTGAACGGGGAATGCCTGATTCTTTAACTGGCTTGCTGTTTGTGGTCAGCATTACTGCCGCTTTTGCCTTGCTCTATTTTTCCGGGACAAGAAATGATCTTAAAAGTAAAAAGAAGAAACACCAGAAATACTGGTGGCCTGTAGCAACTTTTACAGCACTTGGTATCGGCTTCATGTTGGTTGAAATAACATTAATTCAAAAAATGATCCTGGTGTTTGGGAACCCGGTTGTCGCCTTTTCCATCTTGCTGTTTATACTATTGATCAGCAGTGGAGTGGGCAGTTTCTGGGCCTCACGGGTTTCTTCAAAAAAGCTACCTTTGGTTATAGCTCTGGCCTCAGGGTTGGTAGCCCTGGGCAGCATCATTTACGCTTTATTGCTGGGCGATGCTATGCGCAGCTTAATAACAATGCCTCTACCGGTCACTTTAGGTCTAATTTTATTGATCACCGTACCACTTGGCCTTGTTATGGGTGTGCCTTTTTCCAGCAGTATAAGATTGCTCCGGGAGCTTGATCGTAAAGATATTCCCCTGGCCTGGGGAATTAACGGGATCATGTCTGTCCTGGGGTCTGTTTTGGCCGTAGTAATAGCGATGCAATTCGGCTTTTCAATCGCGTTTATGGTAGGCGCCCTGTGTTATTTGGTTGTGGCCATTGTTACCTTTACGTCACCTGCCATCCGCGAGGCAAGTATAAATTTATAATAACGGATAAAAATGCGGTAAGTACTTGTTTTATTGGAGGTGCACCTTACTTGTTTATTTAAAATGTTGATATACCCTACTGGGGTATAATTTATAAAATGCTTTTTTGGAGGTGAACTGTATGTATTTTGACCCGGTTTGCAAAAAAATGATTCCCAACGAACAGACAAAGGCCACTTCTACATATAAAAATAAAACCTATTCATTTTGTTGTGAAGAATGTCAAAATAAGTTTAACCAGGATCCGGAAAAATATATCGGCCGGAACTGGTGGCAACGGTTTCTTTACCGACTTGCAGAAAACAATGCTGAAGAATTCGGAGAACAGAAACCTTCCTGCCACGACTAATATCACAGCAGATAAAGGAGCACTGCCAGCATGTTATTGAATTATCTCGAACAATCTTATCATCTGGGTCCTCTGACTATTCATATCTATGGATTGGCTTTAGCAGCAGCGATAACGGCGGGTTTATTTTTAGCCCAGCATAGTGCATCACAAAAAAACATTAAGCCGGATCACATCTGGGAATTGTCAATCTATTGCATTATCGGGGCTGTAGTTGGCGCTCGGCTTTTCTCAGTAGCTATGCATTTAGATCAATTCCTGGCAGATCCGCTGTACCTGTTTCGTATTCATGAGGGGGGACTTGCATTTTACGGTGGCCTGATCGGTGGAGCCCTGGCGGGTTACCTTTACTTACGTCGCAAAAAACTAAGCTTTTGGACAGCCGGCGATATCTATGCTCCCGCCCTGGCCCTGGGGGAAGCGATCACCAGGCTAGGGTGCGATGTTTACGGGGTTGCTTCCAAAACCGCACCATGGCCCAGAATTGTTAATGGAGTAGCTTACCATAATATCCCTCTTTATATGATTGCCGCAAGTTTGTTGCTTTTTACCCTCTTATGGATTTTGCGAGATAAGGTGCAACAAGGTCAGCTTTTATTAATATACCTGACCGGTTATTTTGCCATCCGTACATTCGTCGACTTTTTCCGCAGTGAACCTGTTTATAGTATTTTTAATCAGGCCCAATTAGCGGGATTAGTACTGTTGTGTGCTGCATTGTTCGCAATTTATTTCCGAAATAAATCACTAGCCGGCAACAAAGGGCAACAATCTTTATAAATCGGGCTTAACACTGATCTTTTCTTCAATTTTTTCGTTTGTAAGCCGGTTTTTTAAGATATACTAAGAATTTAAAACTTAGGGGATCCATTATCCAAAAGAATATAGTATAATTAATATAATTACTATCAACTTAATAATATTAACTTGCTTATAGGAGAATTACTATGAATTATTTCGAAAACATTGAAGCAGCGATTGGGAAAACACCCCTGGTACGCCTGAACAGGATCACAACAAACTTGAAAATGGATATATTTGCAAAATTGGAGTCTTTTAATCCCGGAGGCAGTGTGAAAGACCGAATCGGCCTGGCCATGATAAAAAAAGCGGAACAGACCGGGCTGCTAAAACCGGGAGGAACCATTGTCGAAGCCACTGCTGGAAACACCGGAGCAGGCCTGGCCTTGGCTGCGGCAATTAGAGGTTATCGTTGCATATTTGTATTACCCGATAAAATGAGCACAGACAAAATCGAACTGTTAAAAGCTTACGGAGCTGAGGTTATAATCACACCTACTGCTGTACCACCGGACTCTCCGGAAAGCTATAACGGAGTTGCAGATAAACTGGCCGGGGAAATACCGGGAGCTTTTCGCCCCAATCAGTTTGGGAATTTAGCCAACCCTGAAGCACATTACTTGACCACTGGCCCTGAAGTATGGGAAGACACCGATGGAAAGATAGATGTTTTTGTAGCCGGTATCGGAACCGGAGGGACGATCTCTGGCGTCGGTAGATTTTTGAAAGAACAAAACCCAAAAATTACTATAGTGGGCGCTGATCCGGCAGGTTCAATATTATCTGGAGATACTCCGGCTCCATTCAAAGTCGAAGGGATAGGCGAAGACTTTATCCCTTACACTTATGACCACCGGGTTGTTGATGAAATCGTTCGAATAACCGATCAGGAATCATTTACAATGGCCAGGCGCATGGCCCGGGAAGAGGGCTTGCTGGTTGGCGGATCATCGGGCACGGCGATAGCTGCTGCCGTAAAATACGCCTCACGACTTTCAGAAAAAGCAGTACTGGTAGCACTGCTTCCCGATACAGGTAGAAATTACCTTACCAAATTCTTCTCCGACCAGTGGATGCGGGAAAACAATTTTCAAATAGAAAGTGAGTTTCAGCCTCAAACTCTGCTTGAAGATTTGAGCGCTTCTCCCCTCGCTTACTTAGGCCCCGGGGACCAGGTTGATAAAGCCTTTGAGAAACTTGAGACTAATATGCTGAATGAGTTGCCGGTTATAGATAAAGGTAAGGTAGTCGGTCGTGTAAACGTTTCGGGGTTAATGCAATTTCTTCAGCGGGGGTTGACTCCTTTAAATAGCCAAATTGGCGAGGTAATGGGCAGACCTGCAGTCACCCTGCCCGTGGAGGCGCCGCTTGAAGAAGCACAGCGGGTATTCCTGGCCGGCGCTCAAGTTGTGGTTCTAATCCAGAATGGACATCCTGAAGCTCTCTTGACACCCCGGGATATGCTGCTACAACAAGTAAGAAAGGGGAACAACTATGAAAAACCATCAATTTAGAACCAGGGCTATCCATGCCGGACAAGAAGCAGATGCCACCACTGGGTCAACCATTATTCCAATCCATCCTTCCACCACTTTTACTCAATCGGCACCGGGAGAACATAAAGGTTACGAATACTCACGCACCGGAAATCCGACCCGGGCTGCCCTCGAAGAATGCCTGGCAACTTTGGATGGGGGACTTTTTGGAGCAGCTTTTGCTTCTGGTATGGCAGCAACGACAGCGGTGGCAAATCTATTGTCACCGGGAGATCACCTGATAGTAGGTGCTGAGGTGTACGGTGGCACATACCGCCTTTTCTCAGGAATATTTGAAAGGTGGGGCATCACGACCACCTATGTTCAAAGCCGGGAAGCAAAAGATTTCGCCAAAGCAGTAACCAGTAAAACCCGGATGATATGGATTGAAACTCCGACTAACCCACTTTTGAACATCCTGGATATCGCTTCCCTGGCGGAGATATCCAGAAATTCTGAGATTATGTTGGTAGTTGACAATACTTTTGCCACGCCCTATCTCCAGAAACCCCTTTCCATGGGCGCTGATATAGTAGTTTACAGTACCACCAAATATCTAAACGGCCACTCCGATGTTATTGGCGGCTCAGTTATCACTTCTAACGAACCCGTATTTGAACAGGTTAAATATTATCAAAACGCAGCCGGAGCCGTGCCATCACCATTTGATTGCTGGCTGCTCTTGCGGGGCTTAAAAACTCTGGCAGCAAGGATGGAAGCTCATCAGCTAGGTGCAGAAAAGGTAGCCACCTTTTTACTGGAACACCCGGCAGTTAGTAAAGTATTATACCCCGGGCTGGAAAGCCACAAAGGACCCCAATTGGCCAAAAAACAGATGTCCGGGTGGGGAGGAATGGTGTCCATGGAAATGCATGATCCGTCTTTATTAGACCGCTTTTTTAGAAACCTGGAGCTATTTGCCGTGGCTGAAAGCCTGGGAGGAGTAGAATCCTTAGCTTGCCACCCTTACTCGATGACTCACGCTTCCATGCCTAAAGATTTAAGAGAAGCTATAGGCATAACCTCAGGATTGGTTCGGCTTTCAGTAGGACTGGAAGATCCAGATGACCTGGTAGCAGATCTGAGATATGCGCTGGAGTCTTAAAGAAAGTCTCTGCAGCCTCCAATGATCTTCGATAACAACTTTTCCTGATGAACAAACAAAAGCATTATCGAAAGATACTTCTGCTGCATTGGCTTGACAACCTTTGTAAGCATTGCTACAATTTTTATCACCTTTGTAGTATAACTATAATACTTGGTTTAAACTCAAAACTTTCTATTTCCTGGGGAGGAAAGAACAAACTTCTACATGGAACCGGTTAAAATTGATGCACTGCAAAAAATTATTACAAACTTAGAGAGCGCAGTAGTCGCTTTCTCTGGCGGTGTCGATAGCACCTTGCTTCTAAGTTTATGTGTCCAGCATTTGGGAAATAAAAAAGTCCTGGCTGCAACTGCAGATTCCCCGACCTTACCCCGAAGTGAGTTAACCGAAACGAAAGAATTAGTAAAAAAGATAAATGTTCAACATGTAATTATCCCCACGGAGGAAATGAAAAATGAATGTTTTACAAGCAATCCCCCGGATCGCTGCTATTACTGTAAACAGGAGTTATTTACACAGCTGCAAAATCTAGCCGATAAATACGGGTTTAAACATATGGTTTACGGAGCAACCCATGAAGATCTTAAAGATTATCGGCCTGGAATTAGTGCTGGTGAAAAAGCCGGTGCCAGGGCTCCATTATTGGAAGCAGGGTTAAGTAAAAAAGAGGTGCGAGAATTATCGCATCATTTAGGTTTGAGCACCGCAGAAAAACCTTCTTCGGCATGTTTGGCTTCTCGGATCCCCTATGGCACCGGTATTACAAAAGAAAATCTTTCCCAGGTAGAACAGGCCGAAGATTTGTTGAAATATAAATTTAACCTCCCCCAGGTTCGTGTCCGGCATCATGGAGATATCGCCCGCATAGAAGCACCACCCGAAAATTTTTCAAGTATCTTTTTAAACAACTGCTATAAGCAAATCGCATCAGATTTGAAGCGTCTGGGTTTTTTGTATATAACCCTTGATTTGAACGGTTTCCGCAGCGGCAGTATGAATGAAGTATTAAAGAAATAACTTGTAATACCAGTGGTTTTGCATCTTTACATAGTAGTTGCTATTGAAAGATAAACTAGCCGAACAAAAAATTGGCCAGCAACCCAACCAGTTAAGGAATTGCTATATATAGATGCTGTCTTTGAGGGCTACAAATCGAGGCTCTAATAAAGTTAATTTGTAAGGCAGGTGGCCAACATTAATCATTCCCCAGACTGTTATCATGGCAACTGCAGTCCCGATTGTTACGTTATCGCGAAAAACAGACACAAAGATGGGGAAAATGCAAAAACCCCCCTTGAATAAGTGAACCTATTGCAAATCCGATGATTAATCCTTTCCAGTCTGATTCCTCTCCAAAAATCCGCAGCCGCTCAAGAGATCAGGAACGGTACAAAAAAATAGCGGCAACCACCAACGCCCAGCTTGCGCTCGAAATATTTTAAACAGTACTGTCCTCTCTCTGGGGCAGCCTGTAGCCTGCTGCACCAGGCTTTCCAAAGCCTGGGCTTATCCATGCGCGCCCACAACCTCATCATCAAAGTTGCCTGCACCATCGCCGATGTGGACGGAGTCGATTTTTTCGGATCCGTCCAAATCGGCGAAACGGTGCAGTCAAAAGCCTGGGCAGACAGGGGTGACCCGGGCTAAACTCACCCCTTTTAATATTGGAATTATTGTCCTAGCCCGGCTTTTTTCAATGCCTCAAAGTCTACTCCTTTATTTTTGCAACAGTCAACAAGTTCTCCGTCAATAGCAACTGCAGGTAACGATTTAACTCCATAAGCTTTTGCTTTATTTTTACAAACATTAGTCTCACATTTTTCTTTCAAATCATAAACAACTACTTCGCAGTTTGGGCAAGCTAACTCATTAATTTGAGATACAACCTTCTCACAAACATAGCAACCTGCAGAAAACACTTCAACTTGACGGTTGGCCATTATTTACTCCCTCCTTCCGTAAACTTTTGAATTAATGGACATTCAAAAATTGAAGCCTTTGAATCTGGGCATTTTTCAGCTAAATTAAATAAAACCCGTTTCATGTTTTGAAGATCACGTATTTTAAATTCAATTTCTTTAATTTTTTGAGTTGTAAATTCTTTTATTTCTCTCAAATCAACTATTTCCTCATCGTATGCTTCTAGAAGTTTTTTTATTTCTTCTAGTGTGAAGTCTAATTCTTGAGCATGTTTTATAAAATTTATTCTTTTAATGGTCTCTTTTGGAAAAATTCTATATCCAGATTCAGTTCGAGGGGGGATTGGGATTAATCCTCGGCTTTCATAATATCTAATTGTTTCTTTGTTAACATTAGCTGCTTTTGCTACTTCTTTTATAGAAAGGCCGTTCATTGTTCCACCTCCTCTGAGCTTCATTTTCTATGTCAATTATAAACCCTGTCCCCGAATACAGAGTCAAGTGCTAGTGGCATGATTTTTTAAATGTATCATCAAAAAGAGTAAACGCAAGTTTTCCTTGTGTTTACTCTCACTACGACTCACGCTTTCCGCACCACAAAGAGCAAGTGACGCAGATAATCAAGTGCTTGATACGTGTCTTCGATTAGATTATTTAGGGTGAGGGGATCGATGTCCTTCCGATTCAAGCTCCAATTTATGACCGATTTTAGAAAGGTTTTCTGGACAAAGAGGTATAGCCAGGTCCACTTTACGTATCTGCCAATACTTCCTAACGTCAAGTCCTCAATCTTTTCTATTCTAAACCCTTCCCCGCCGAGAATATCTATGTAACTGTCTCTGGTTTGAAGCGGTGCAAAATCCCAGAGCTCAGCAAAGTGGCTAACTTTTTTGTGTTCCTCTGCGATCAAACCACCCCTTTGGACAATAGTGGAAAAAACCCAAAGACCTTGCGGCCTGAGTACCCGCCTTATTTCTCCAAATGAGGTGGCCAAATCAACAAAATAGGGAACAGAGTCAATTCCGCAGGCAGCTTCAAATGACCTGTTCTGAAAGGGCAATGAGCGTGCATCAGCCACGAGGAAATTAAGCCTGGAATTGTTCCGTGTTTCAGCCCTGGCAGCCTTCACGTTGTGAGGAACCAAGTCAATTCCCGTTGTGCGGAAGTTGAATTCCATAGAAAAGATGATTGTGGGTCCACCTCGACCACACCCCACATCAAGTAACCTTACAGCTCCATGCTTTGTCAACCTTTGCTGGATTTCTTTGCCAACTTTCAACGCCAACCGCCGTTGACTCGATCCTACAAAAAACGGCAAATACCATGGCGTCCAACCTAAGTTGAGAAAGCGACGAACGTCCAGGAAAGGCAGCAGCCTAAGCGTTTGCCAGTAGGGACGGGTAGGCCCGCGGCAGGAGAATTGGTTTACGATACGTTTCTTCATCTCCTAACCTCCAAACTCAGATACCTCAGAATAGCAGTTTTCCGAGTTCTCACAAGCCTGGGGTCGGAGATAGTAAATACCTCTGTGTCTTTGCAGGTAGGCGGCGCAGCCATCGTCCGCCCGGTCTATCTTATTATGACAGAACCATCTTTTACCCAGAGAAGAGGCGAACAAATTTCGCCAGGGGCACAGAAACTCTGTCCTTTCTGCGCCGTTTAACATCGAGCTCTTCCGTAAAATCTTTACACCCAAGAGGCGGTAGCCAAGCCGTAGCCGCTTCATGATGGAAGCAGGAGTTCGAGCTCCGAGAAAGAGCAAAGGAGATATGGCATATCCGAAGCCATACAGGAATTTCTCTAACATAACTTACACCTCCACAAGATTATTATAGTCTCTTAACTCAGTGTCCTGCAAACCGGGGGAGGGGCATCCTGTTGTTGACCCAAAACATCCCTTAAAACTCGATTTATCTCGCTAATAAAGCTGACGTAATATAGCGTTCAGGTGCAACAATGAACCCATTACGTCCAGTTTCGCTCGCCAGGCCGCCAGAAGCGAGGCAATGGTCCAAAAAAGTTGATCAGGTAGCCGCCGATTATGCTATCTTCCGTTGCAAGCCCGACGATAAACAGAATTCCGCATATTACGGCTTAAATTTGGCTAAATTGGAGGCCATGCCCAGGACCGGATACTGCACCCCTCTTTGCAATTAGCTACTCTGGGGATGAAAAAGCGAATACGTGCAACCATTACAGCGCACCCCCTTTCAAAGTTCCTATATGGGTTTGTAAATCGCTTAACCTGGGGCGTGACGCATCCGGTGGCGTAATGTAAGGACA
Source organism: Halanaerobiaceae bacterium (assembly GCA_003554685.1). GTDB lineage: Bacteria > Bacillota > Halanaerobiia > Halanaerobiales > Halarsenatibacteraceae > T1SED10-84. The sequence continues at coordinate 12,803 of PWHA01000334.1, read as the reverse complement.
TTTTGCTTCTGCCCCCGGTGCTCATCATGCCCCTGCCGATCATCAAAGAGCGGCCCTGTGCATATTCGGGACAAAACTCTTCTACCATAGCTTTGCATTCCCGGTACATTTCGTCTCCATTTTCAAACCCACACATAATCCTTTCGCATTCAGCAGGCATTTCCAAATAATACTGTTCTGCTTGAGTCTGGGTATTTGCCGCCCCTGCTTTCCAAGTAGGCTCCAACGCTACCGCCTGGAAAACCTGGAGGGGGAAAAACTAATGAGCAGTATTAAAAGGGCTACGGCCAGCACGACGAGCGTTGCTTTCATTGAGTTTAACCTCCTTCACGGAGTGGAAATACTCTTATAAACGGGATAAAAGCAGGCATTGTTCTGCGGCATTCATTGTATTCTTCACCGAACACCTCCACCAGCTCTTTTTCTTCGGCGGAGGCTGTGGCAGCTCTTATTCTTATCTAAATAGCCGTTAATATTACTTTCTTGAGCCATTATTATTTACCTCCTTTATATGTGCTCATGCTCTGTACAGGTTTCGATGTAGAAAGCTAGTGGTGTTCACGATAGCTCTGGGTGAAACAAAAAACATCATCAGGAATTTGATTTTACTTTAAACATGAAGATATGCTCTATTTTCAATCCCTGGCAGCATACCCTACCCAGGTTTCTTTTTAACAGATTATATACCCCTGGAGCGTCAATTAAGCTTGATTTACAACTTTTGGTCATGATATTATTACTTTACTGGAAAAGCTAATTATCCCCTTGTTAAGCAATTATTTGAAGAAGGTTTATCCTTTAAAAGTCCAGATAATAAAAGGGAATACTAAAGATATGTGCCAAGGCTTATCCCCAGAAGGACCCTGTGGAATCATTAGAGATAATAATGTTGCTAAAGGGCTTCCTGTTTTTGTGCACCGGGCCGGCTCACCACTTTTTTCGGGAATGGAAATAGGCATTTGTTAATAGATACTTAAGGGATTTATTATATTCTCAAATGGAGGTGCTCAGGCAAAATGAATGATGAAATCAAGGCATTCGACGCCATTGTAGTCGGCGCCGGACAGGGTGGCATTCCTCTTGCTGTTGCTCTGGCTAATAACGGGTGGAGTGTTGCCGTGGTAGAACGTAAATACGTGGGAGGTTCCTGTATAAATTCGGGTTGCACCCCCACCAAAACAATGATCTCTTCAGCCAGGGTCGCCCATCTGATCAGCAGGGCAAAGGAATACGGCGTAGACTGTGCACCCTGCTCAGTGGATCTTTCAAAGGTAATTAAGCGTAAAGATGATATTGTTAAAAGTTTCAGAGATGGAAAAAGAAACCTGTTACTTTCAACTCCCGGTGTTTCCCTGATCGAAGGAAATGCCCGTTTTGTGGATAAGAAGCAGCTGGAAGTAGAACTCGTAAGTGGGGGGAGTGAATTAATTAAAGCCGATAAAATAATAATAGATACCGGTACCAGCCCTTCTAAACCTCCAATACCCGGGCTCGATAACGCCACCGTCTTAGACTCAACATCGATTATGGAAATCGATAAAATACCCGAACATCTACTGGTAATCGGCGGTGGTTACGTCGGCCTGGAGTTCGGGCAAATGTTTCGCCGTTTCGGCAGCGAAGTAACGATAATACAAAGAAACAAACAACTTTTACCCCTGGAGGATCAGGATGTAGCTGCAGAGATAGAGAAAATTTTAAAAGGGGAAGACATTAATGTACTAACCAGTACGGATACAACCAAAATTGATAAACCAGCTAATGAAAGGATTGTTTTGATTGTTAAAACAGGGGCAGAAGAACTAACGCTTGAAGGGAGCCACTTGTTAGTGGCAACAGGACGCAACCCAAATACTTCTTTTCTAAACCCAGAAGCGACCGGTATATCCCTGGACAAGAAGGGATTTATTCCGGTAAATAACCAGCTGGAAACCACAGTGCCTGGCATATTCGCAATAGGTGATGTAAACGGCGGCCCTGCTTTTACCCATATCTCTTATGATGATCACCAAATTCTTCTCAAAAATTTGGTAGAAGGCGATAACACGAACATATCAGGCAGGCTTTTACCTTACGTGGTGTTCATGGATCCCCAGTTGGGCAGGATCGGAATGACTGAAAAAGAAGCAAGTGATAAGGGTTACATTTTCAAGGTAGCGAAGATCCCCATGAGCTGGGTGGCCAGAGCGATAGAAACAGATGAAACACGGGGACTGATGAAAGCAATTGTGGATACCACTACTGGCAGATTGTTGGGAGCTGCTATCCTTGGGATTGAAGGTGGTGAGCTGATGTCGGCACTTCAGATCGCAATGCTTGGTAATGTTCCATATACAATCATGCGTGATGGAATGTTCGCTCACCCGTCTCTTTCAGAATCATTCAATACCCTTTTTAGTTCCCTGGAAAGCTAGTAAAAAGTCTCTCTCATCGAGAACTCTGCCAGCCTTATTGGGTATAAGTCAATAACACAGGATTGAAAATAATGTACATAAGTGCTATGCTTTAAAAAACTTGAATATTAACAAGGGGAGCTGGGGTGACCCGGCTGAGAAAGAACTGGATTTGTTCTGACCCTTTGACCTGATCTGGGTAATGCCAGCGGAGGAAATGTTTAAGCTTGATTAAAAAACCTTTACCTTGTAGCTGCAGGTAAAGGTTTTTTATAGGACAGGAAGGTGCTCAATAATGATGATCTTCTGGGTTATTTTTATAACTGTTGCTTTTACCGTTATGGCCCTTATTTATGTTTACTTAACCCGGGACCGCTTTAAAACGGTCGATTCGTTCCTGACTGCGCGAGGAACCCTGACCACGTGGGTGGCCATGGCTACCGTTTTGGCATCGATTATGGGGGCCTGGATTTTATTCAGCCCGGCGGAAGCCGGCACCTGGGGCGGTTTGCTCGCTTTTGGAGGTTATGCTGTAGCCCAGGCACTGGCCGTGATGATGTTTGCCGTGATAGGCCCAAGATTGCGCAAAGTTGCTCCCAGGGGTTCTACATTGACCGAGTTTGTGTATTACCGGTATGGCATACCAATGTATATTCTCACTTTAATAAGTTCGATTTTTTACATGTCGATTTTCTTGGCTGCAGAGTTAACCGGTATCGCCCTGGCGGTCAATTTGATAACCGGCCTACCCCTGTGGCTAACTGCCTTAATAATAGGGGGCGGAACATTAATCTACACAACTTACGGAGGAATACGCGGTTCTATTTTTACTGACACTATCCAGGCTGTAATCATGATCCCGGCCCTGTTAATAGCCTTTTTTGCAGCAGTATATTTTCTTGGCGGCTTTGGGGATATTATAGGGCGCGCCCAAGAAGTTTCTCCGGACTTACTCGGCTTCGGCCACCGGAGCGGATGGGAATTCGCGGTAACTTTATTAATAGCGGTTATTGCAGCCAACGCATTTCATGCAGGCTTCTGGTCACGTGTATTTGCGGCCAAAGATGATTCAACAGTGCGTAAATCATTTATGGTGGCAGGACTGCTTGTCATCCCGATCATGATGGTTGCCGGGTTTTTCGGGATTATGTGGATTATGCTGGAAGAACCTGCTATGCCTTCGGCGGCTTTGTTCGAGGTTATCCTTTCCGCAACACCATCCTGGATGGTGGGAATAATAATTATGCTTGGCATAGCACTGGTAATGAGCAGCGCGGATACGGTAATTAATGGCATCGCCAACATTCTTACCGTTGACCTGGCAAGATTTAAGAAAGATCTCAGCCCGGAGAATTTAAAGATGTATGCCCGGATTATAACAGGCCTCATATGCTTGGTGGTTATTGGAGTTGCTTCTCAAGGCTACGGCGTACTCTACCTGTTCTTTATCGCCGACCTGGTTTGTGCTGCTGCCCTTGTCCCCTTACTTTATGGGCTTTACTCGAGCCGTTTCCCGGGCTGGGCTGCTGCATTAAGTACAACCATTGGTCTTTTTGCCGGCGCCGTGTACTTTCCCGACCCAATGTTCACCAGGGGTAATTTGTTGCTTTCTTTCGCAGTTGCCCTGGTCATACCAGCAATATTAACGCTTATATTAAGCCGTTTCGGCAAACCGATAAGTTTTGAAGAGCTGAGTAGGAAAATCGGTGATGTACCAGACATAGACGGGGATATATCAGACACTAATGGAAGTTAAGAAGAAGAAAAATAACTGGAAAACAAAGCAGAAAGCGAAGCTTTTTAGGTAATCCAAAACGGTAGGAAATATTCGCCTACGACATTAAAACCAATCAAATTATCTCCTTGAAAAGTTAGCAGTTTTATAAATGTCATTACCTCTTACCATTTTTTCTCCGGGTTCAGATTATAACTGCTCTTCAACACTGTCTAAAACTGATAAGAAAACCTCTACCAGGTCGGGGTCAAACTGATAGCCGGCATTTTTTTTCAGTTCTTTGATCGCTTTTCTCATACTCATCGCTTTTCGGTAAGGCCGGTCGCTGGTTATGGCATCGTAGGCATCAACGATGGCTAAGATACGGCATTCTAAAGGGATTTCTTCTCCCTTGATGCCCAGGGGGTATCCGCTGCCGTCCCAGTGCTCGTGGTGCTTTAATATCAGTTCTGCTACTTCAGATAAAGTAGCAGAAGAAAGAGCAATGCGGTAGCCTTTTTCCGAATGCTGGCGCATAATTTCCCACTCTCTATCATTAAGGGGGCCTTCCTTGAATAAGATCTGATCTGGAATACCCACCTTGCCCAGATCGTGCATCTGGGCTAAAAGAGTCAGGTCTGAAAGCTGTTTTTTGGATAGCCCTATTTCCTCTCCCACTTTAAGGCATAATTTTTCCAACCTCCGAGCATGACCCTCGGTAATAAAATCCCTTTCTCCGAGTGTAGTTACAAGCGATTCTATCATCTGGTAACCAGTGCCAGAACCCCGGTGTAATTTGTCACGATACATCAAATGATCAGCTTCCTTAAATGTCTCCCGCAGTATGTAGCTACCATTTTGAGCCGTTGACAGGCCTATAGAAACACTAAGGCGAAGCGGCTCCTTCCGGTTCCGGTTATAATGCTTTATTTGAGAAAGTATGCGGTTCACAATCTCCTCTCCAGTTACTTTATCAGTTCTGGGGAGAATAGCAGCAAACTCATCTCCACCTACTCGAGCTAAAATATCCGAGCCTCGAAGCGATTTTGTTAGGACTTCTCCACAAGCTTTCAAGAGCTCGTCGCCTTTCTCATGACCTAAAGTGTCATTTATAAGCTTCAGATTGTCCAGATCAGCCGAAATGATGGTAATGGGGTATTCTCTGCTTTCATTTAACCTGTCCAGCTCATTTTCAAAATAGGCCCGGTTATTAAGCCCGGTAAGCTGATCGTTCAAACTTAAGAATTTTAGCTGTTCTTCATAGAATTTGCGCTCGGTAATATCCCGAAGGGTTTCTATAGCCCCTACGACATTTCCGTCGTCATCATACAGTTTTGATGCTGTAGCCCAAATATGAGCACCTTTCCCATCATTTATGTTAGGAATAAAAACTTCGCCGTAAAGCGTATCTCCGTCCCAACCGATTGGATAGTATTTATCTTTATGTTTTTCGAATTCAATGCCGGACATCATGACCATATCAATCAGAATTGGGGTACGCTCCCCATAAAATGGTATGGAATATTCATAATTATTTTTACCTATCATATATTCTTTAGATGTACAAGTTATTTTCTCAATTGCTTTATTCCAGGCAACTACAACACCGTTATGATCAATTACAAAAGTGGCGTCGGGAAGAAACTCAATTATTTCATCTAATCGCCTGTGTGCTTTTTCCAGCCGCTTTTTAGACTCTTCCTGTTCGGTTGTTATCGCAGCCAGCTGATTCGTTGTTTCCTTTTCAATTTCGATAGCTCCGCCCAGAAGCCAGGTCACAAGAAAAAAAATCATACCGAGAACCAGGGTTGCTTCCGCAGCCAGGTTCCCGGTTGAAATTTGGTTAAACGAGAAAAAATTAATGCTTACCACAGCAAGCCCGGCAAAAGCCATTCCCCACTTTTGGCCAAGGGTAATGCAGGCAAGCGCTGCTGGCAGAAAGTAAAGAGGGGCTTTAACCCACATATATTCAGACCCATAAGCAGTAAACGCTACGGTGATAATTACGAAAAGTGCTGCATATTTAATGATGTTCCAAGCCAGGATAGCGTTATGGCCGTAGTCTTTCTGCAAGAAATTATAGTCAAGTATAATAAATATTGCAGCCGGTAGTACAGTAACAATAAACAAAGTGGCAGCTGTAAAGATCTCTTGATCTCCTGGCAACCTAACCAATAAGATGATTATCGTAATCAGGTAGGCGAGAATGTGGGCCACCAGTGTCAGTTCTGCCAGGTTAATTGCTCGTTTTTTTAGCCATTCTTGCATTATATCTATACCCCTGTTGTGTTGCTACTTGCGTAACTTGGCTGGAACTTGCGGCTCGCAGAAGATAAAGGAAGAAGCGGAAGCCGCACCGGCGTTGGCCACCATGGTTAACAAAAATGCCATAATTGTTACCATATAAATAAGTAGCTTTTTCATTTTGTTTCACCTCCTATCTCTTAATATGAAATGTATCTGTGCTGCAGATACTGCATTGTTTCATCAAACCGACCGATAAATAGAAAACCGAGAGGAGAAAGCATCAATGCTCCTGCTGCAAGACCAGTTGCGCCCGATACAGCCAGAAGCTGAAGCTTTTCGGTCCCGCTGAAAACTGGATAGAAAAGAGCCGCTCCCATAAACAGAAGCAGGCCGAGAGCCCATTTGCGTAAACGGCTGCGCTGCCGAAGATCATACACCGGCCGTTCACTGTTGTTAGGTGCCCAGATCCAGACGGCAAAAAATGCCCAGGCAATGCAAATAGCAATCCAGGCGGCTGGCTCTATCAGGATCGAAAATACTTTAGCTATTGAAGTCGCTATTACTATTCCTATAATATTAGCCACAGCACAACGCCACAAAGCGGTACAATGTGCCCCCCCGGCAAACTGGCGCAATAACCCCCAGCAGCATAGAACAGCCACGGTTTCCCAGAAAAGGTTTAAGGCTAGGCCCGCCAGCAACATCAAGGCCAGGACAAGCATGCCAGAAAGAAGGTATTCTAACCCATAGGCTACCACTTCGCGATCTTCCGCTGCCAGGCCAGCAAGCCTCCCTATACGATCAGCGATATTATGACCTATATATCTAGCCATTATTTTTCTCCACTTTTGTACGTATCCGTCGTTTTATTTGCCACCAGTTAATCAAAAAGGCCAGGAGAAGCATACCGATGATATGAGGCCAGCCGTAAAGAATCCATAATATAGAATCCCTGGTTAACTGTTCGAACTCAACCCCTGTTATTGTTAATGTAAGCATTAAAAGAGCTGTCTCCGCAACAACAAGGATTATCATAGCAAACAAGGCTACTAGCAGGCTCCAGCTGAACTTGACTTTCAGGACGAAGTTAACCAAGATTGCCAGGATAAAAATCAGAATGATAGTATGAACCCCGAAAGAAAGGTCCAAGAGTCGAACCAGGTAAACAGCTACTGTATACGGCAATCCGATCAATAAAATAGTTTTCAGCTCAAGCCTCGAGCCCACTATAGCTAATGCTAGGGCGGCCAAAGCAAGAGATTCCGGAAATGTCTGGAAGGCTAAAACTGATAAATTTAGTTCCATGCTAATAGATCTCCTGTTTGATTAATAACAAAAATGAATTTCTGTGATAAATAGATGTTCGCTAAAATGAAAGCTAAATCCTTTTATTTTGATTATCTTTCTTAACCCGGACAAAGTTACTGATCTAAAAATACCTTAAATGTTAAATATTTTTTTAAGATTGTTTAAGCTTTGGCCACATCGGTTATGTCTTTATCTAGCTTTATTGCCCTGCAAAACTCCCTGATCTCGAGAATGTGTTTATCCATGAAAATCGTAAAACCACCTGGTTTACTTCCATCTACCCTGGATGTGTAAGAATAGGTTAAGATCTTTCGCGCCCGGCAGTGCAAGGGCAAAAGGGTTTTCTTACCAAGCAACATTCTTGATTTCAATGGCCTCCTGCCCTTCAGCATCGGTTACTGTAAGTCGAACTGCATCCGCATCACCGCGGGTGCGTAAATTATGTTCGCCGCTGGCACTTTCACCATTTACGGAAGTAATTTCCGTATCGAGGACCTCCACTACTTCACCATCATCCCCAAGGACAAGTAGTTCGCTTTTCACCTCATTTAGAGCGCCGTATTCGTGGTAAACTTCCCACTCCACATCGGCTCTTTTCCAGGGGCCGGCAGTACGGGTGCCGACCTCAAAAGTGATTATCTCGGGCTCAGCCAATTCCTCCTCTCCTTGCGTGGTGAACTCTACTATTTCTCCTTCGTCAATACCGGCGTCATTTTTAGCTAACGCTTTAAAGTAGTAGCTGGTATCGGGATCCAACTCGTCGACAGCAGCTTCAAAGGTTCCAAGTTCTTCCAGGGTTAACCTCTCAGTTTCTTTTGCACCAGCCAAATCTTTATTGTCAGCCCACTCAAACCAGGCTTCCGCTGATTCGGCGCCTCCCAAATCTGTCATTTCTCCTTTCAAGACGGCACTGTTGCCGGTAACATCAGAAGCTTCCTTGGAACTTACTACGGGTTCACCTATAAGGGTTACGACCATGGAATCGGAATCAGTAACTTCGCTATCCCCTTGACTTGTTGCAGTTAAAGTAATTTTAGCGCTGTCTACCCCTTCTGCATCTTCGGTTATTTCCACTTCAACATCTACTTCCTCTGTTTTACCTGCCTCCACAGCTATTTTTTCCTCCACAACTGCTGTGAAATTATCGCCATCCGATTCTACAGCTAAATCATAAGTATCATCTTCTGTCCCCATATTCCCCACCTTGTAAGTGTAGGTGTGCTCTCCTGTTTCGGTTTCTTCGGCATCTTCAGGTGCAACAACTGCAACTTCATATTCCGCCTCTTCAACCGCTACGGCCGCTGCTACTGCTAAATCAGCCCGCACCAGCCCTGCGCCCTGTTGAATATCATCAAGCCTAAGATCTTCTGCCGTCTCTTGAAGGATCTCCCTTATTTCCGTGTTAAGCAAATCGGGGTTTGCAGCCCACACTAGGGCTGCGGTCCCGGCTACATGCGGAGAGGCCATTGAAGTGCCGCTGCCTTCATGATAACTATTATTCAGGGATGTACTCCAAACATCTTCTCCCGGAGCGATGAGCTCAATTTCAGGCCCCCTATTTGAGAAATCTGCCCTGTTATCGTCCTTGTCCGAAGCCGCCACGGCTATTACCGATTCATGTTTTGCAGGATAAATGACTGTATCATCACCTTCATCGTTATTACCGCCCGCCGCTACCAGGAGATGCCCCGCTTCATAAGCATTGGCACAGGTGTTCTCCAGGGTCTCATTATAGCCCCCGCTGTAAAAGCTCATGTTTAAAACATGCATGTTATTGTCCACCGACCACTCGATGCCGGCAACAATAGAGCTGATTGTGCCGCGCCCCATATCATCGAGGACCTTAACAGCATAGAGCTCAACTTCAGGGACAACTCCTACAACATAATCTACGTCCTCCGGAGTGGCCACAATCCCCTCATCCAGCGCGGCTACAGTGCCGGCAACATGGGTGCCGTGGCCATAGATATCATAGTAATCATAGCCGTAATTTCCTCTATTGCTGCGAGTAAAATTCACTCCGCCGGCTACATTAAGGTCATCGTGTTCTCTTTCTATACCGGTGTCAAGGACAGCCACGGCTATGCCAGATCCTTTATTTGAATAATCCCATGTCTCAAACGTGTATTCTTCATCGCCAAAAATTCTGTCTATACCCCACGGCACCGTTTGGACAGAGGCTACCTCGGCCGTTTCCAGGGCAAAAACGGGGGCGTCTGGCTCCACATATTTTACGGTCGGATTTTTTTCTAAGGCTTCGACGGCCTGGGAAGTCATGCTGGCGGCAATAACATCAACAATCGTAAATTGCCTGTAAATATCACCGCCGTGCGCGCGTACCAGCGCCCGCTCCGATGGACCGGGCGCTTGATAAAATCCGGTAAGCACATCTACCTTTTCGTTTGAGGAAGAAAAACTTGTGCCTTCAGGATTGGGCACAGCCTGGGCAAAGGATAGATTTGCTACGCCCAGAGAAGAGAGCATACCTATAATGACTAAAATGATCAGCCCTTTTCTTAAATCCATTATTCTCATTTTTTCACTTCCTTCCAAGAAAAATTACTAAAAATTTGGAGGTTGATCAGTGTTGGGCGCTTAAAATATTCGAAAACAACAAATCAAAAAAGAAGGCCCCTGTTTTCAGCAGCTCCAGGGGCCTTAATTTTTCAAGAAAAATCCCCAGCTAATTAGATTGCCTTTTAACGATTTTCGTTGTTTTCAATACTATCAATTTTCGAGTTTAAAGGAGCTTATCGTTTTTTGCCCTATTATTTGCAATAACTGTTTTCTGGAGTTACACCATCCCATTCAAGGTCTTCGGCCTCAACAGCTGTCACTTCAGTCTCATAGCAGCCGCTCCCGTGGTTGTTAAGGCTGAAGGTAACGGTACCATCGGAACCGGTTGTGCCCTGGAAATTCCAGGAGCTCCCATCGTCGCGGTGTAGCGTGGCCGAAACTGAGGCGTCGGCTACCGGGTTATCATCGTCATCCAACAAGTACAACGTAATGTCCAGGTGCCTGTCATTAAGACGCCCGCCCCTGGTAGAATAGGTGATGGTCTCAATCCTAACCACGCCTTCTACAACAGACTCTGCGAAGTTAGCTGTAATGGAGTAGTTTTCGTCCATGGTGATCGTGGTCGAGGCGGCATTAACATCGGCAATCATGCTGGTGTCACCGGTCCATTTGTCGAACACATATCCGCTTTCTGCCTTAGCTACAAGGTCAACCACTGTTCCTTCCTCATAGGTAAAGGCCCCTTCACCTGGTTCGCTTACAAAGCCTCCATCACTGCTGGAGATTGTCAGGTCATGTTCAACAACCTGCGTTTTTTCTGCAAAGTTGGCGGTGATGGAGTAATCGCCCTCAATGGTAATGGTGGTTTCAGCCGCATTCACATCAGCGATTGTTTCGGTGTCACCGGTCCAGTTAACAAACTCATATTCGCTCTCTGCTACAGCCACGAGGTCAATCACAGTTCCTTCCTCATAGTCGAAGGTGCCTTCCCCTGGTTCGGTTACCGAGCCACCCGCAGTGCTGGAAACGCTGAGATCATACACCTCGGGCTGGGGTGGTGGTTCAACCTCTCCAGCTGCCCTTACTGCCAGGTCGGCCCGCACCAGTCCATATCCTTGATGGTTGGAACCAAGCCCCAAATCTTCGGCTGTTTCCTGCAGGATGCCCCTTATCTCGGCATTGGTCAGACCGGGATCGGCCGCCAGTACTAACGCAGCCACTCCTGCCACATGGGGCGAAGCCATAGAGGTGCCGCTCTTTGTATCGTATTCGTTCCCAGGTATTGTGCTCAGTATACTGGAGCCCGGAGCTATCAACTCCACTGCAGGACCGGTGCTGGAAAAGGATGCTCTATTGTTATTAATGGTGGAAGCTGCCACAGCAATAACAGAGTCATAAGCAGCCGGATAACCGACATTATCTCCCCGGCCCGGGGGATTACCGCTGTTACCGGCCGCAGCTACCAGTAGATGATCAGCTTCATATGCAGCGTCACAGGCATCTTGGAGACTTTCATAATGATCACTGGTCCCAAGGCTCATGTTTAGTACAGGGATGCCTTTCTCGGCTGCCCACTCAATACCGCCCACCACAGAGCTTACTGAACCGCTTCCGCCGTCATCTAAAACTTTCACAGCATAAAGGCCAAGTTTCGGGCCAACACCAACAACACCCACTTCATTATCCAGCGCCGCTACCGTGCCAGCTACGTGGGTGCCGTGGCCTTGTCCATCAACTCCCCAGTGATTATCATCAATGGTATTAACGCCACCCAAAAGCTCAGGCAGGTCCTCGTGGTTCTCATCTATACCGGTATCAATAACGGCAACTGCCACTCCTTCTCCGGTCGAATCTTCCCATGTCTTAAATTCATATTCTTCATCGCCAAACACCCGGTCAATTCCCCATGGCACGGTCTGGTCAAGGGCATAAACAGGACCATCGGGCTCCACATACCTAACCCTGGGGTTTTGAGCTAAAGCATCTGCTTGCTGTTGTTTCATACTGGCGGCAATAACATCAACAATGGAGAATTGCCGGTAAATTTCACCGCCGTGGGCGCGAACCAGATCCTGCTCCGGAGGACCGGGAGCTTGATAAAAACCAATAAGTACATCTACCTTTTCGTTTGCGGAAGAAAAACTTGTGCCTTCGGGATTGGCCCCATCCCGGGCAAAGGATAGATTTGCTACGCCCAGGGCAAAAAGCATCGCTACAATGAGTAGGATTACCGTCCCTTTTCCTAAAATTTTATTTCTCATTTCTTTTCAACCTTCTTTCTGAAAGATTTATCTTCTCTTTTTTCTGGTGACATATTTTTACTTTAAAAAAATTCATGGCTGACCTTTGCGAGTATCCTAATCACCTTTCGATAGTAACTATGTGCATAAATTATAAGCGCATTTCGACGTTATGTCAATTCACAAATAGTATAATAATTACAATAATGTTCTATTCATTTAGGCCACAGCGAACGGGAGGAGGATTCAACAGTAATTCAGTATCCGGTTATAAAATGTGCGTTTAGAACAGCGTGAATGGGACAAAAAAAAGGCAGTCGCCACTGCCGTCTCCACGCCAAATAATTTGAGTTGTAATGTTCTTTTTTGTAATGCCTATCATTT
>PWHA01000193.1 GCA_003554685.1 Halanaerobiaceae bacterium | reverse complement strand
GGGAGAAAGCTACCAGGATATTTGTGGAATCAGTGCAAGAGCTCTGTGATTATGCCGGAGATAAGGGGCTTACCTTCAGCATTGAACCCCATCAGGAAACTCTGATTGATAAGCCTCGTATAACCCAGGAAATAGTGGAAAAAATTGACCGTGAAAACCTCAGACTCACCATTGATTATGGCGGAACTGAACTGGCAGTAAAACCGGTGATGGAAATTGAAGATTACTTTGAAATGTTTAAGGATAAAATCAACCACGTTCATGCCAAGGATATTACCGGGGTAACAGGTAACTGGAATATGTGCTGGTTCGGTGGAGGCTTAATTGACTTTAAAAGATATGCTGATGCTTTAAGGCAGATTGATTATGATGGTTATGTCTGTGTGGAATGGGAAGGTTGGTTTAAAGGCGGCTCTGCCGGAGTTGGAGATCTGGGCAATGATGGCCTGGGAGATATGGACATGGCTGCCTCTGAACTTTATAAGTTCATGAATAAGTATTATTAAAGAAACAGCAAAGTTATGCCTACTAAACAAGGAATATTTGCTAGAGGGATATCAGGAGTTATCAGGAGGCTGAAAATTACTAACAGCCTCACCAGGAAGTCAGGTAGAAGAGCAGTTTAAGGATCTATCTCAGGATTGTAAAAACTGCCAATATTGACTCGTATCTTAAGGACTGGTGGTAATGGAATACTATTTGGGAATTGATATAGGTACTTCCGGGACCAAGGTTTTGCTGCTGGCTGAAAGCGGGGAAATAACTGATGTCAGAGTCAATGATTATGAAATTGAATCCCCCAGGCCCCAGTGGGCAGAACAGGATCCCGGAATCTGGTGGGAAGCTTTACAGCTGGGAATCCAGCAGTTGAAGTCCTCTCATCCTGAAAAAATTGAGCAGGTAGTTGCTCTCGGGCTTTCCGGCCAGATGCATGGTCCGGTTTTTGTCGATGCTGCAGGTCAACCGCTGCATAACTGCCTGCTCTGGGCTGATAACCGGGCAGCAGAGGAATGCCAGGAAATAACAGCCAGAGCAGCCAGTATTACTGAACTGACGGGCAATCCAGTTATTCCCACCTATACAGCCCCTAAAATCATCTGGATAAAAAAGCATAAACCCGAAGTTTATGATAAGACCCATAAAATACTGCTGGCCAAAGATTATATCGGCTATAAGCTTACCGGTAAATTTTTCACCGATTATTCTGATGCCTCGGGAACTCTGCTCTTTAACATTGAGGAAAGAAGCTGGTCAGAAGAAATATTGGCTGACCTGGAGCTGGAAATCAATAAACTTCCTGAAATTTTTTCATCTGCGACTGTAACAGGATTCCTGAGGAAGTCGCCGGCTGCAGAACTAGGACTTCCAGAAGGCCTTCCGGTGGTGGCTGGAGGAGGAGATCTAGCCTGTGGGGCTGTGGGCAGTAATAATATCAGCGAGGGAACTGCAGCTGTAACAATCGGAACAGCCGGGCAGGTTGTGGTTAGCCTGGATGAGATTAATCGGGAAGCTTTTGGTAACTACTTTAATTTCTGCCATGCTCTTCAGGATAGGTATTTTGTCCTTGCCTCTATCCTTTCTGCTGGACTGTCACTAAAATGGTTTAAAAATAAGATTGCCCTGCTGGAAAACCTTGCTGCCCGCAATTCAGAGCTGGATTCTTATGATATTCTTGTTTCCGGGATTGACAAGGTTCCTCCCGGATCTAACGGACTTTTTTTCCTGCCTTATCTGAATGGAGCCAGCACCCCTCATCTTGATGATAAAGCTCGGGGGGCTTTACTCGGCCTGACTCCTAAACACGGGAAAAAGCAGGTAGTGAAAGCGATTATGGAAGGAGTTACCTTTGGTCTTTATGAATGTCTGGAGACTTTAATCAAATATGAGGTAAATATTGAAGAGATAATTATTTCGGCAGGAGGGGCTAAAAGTGAGATCTGGAGACAGCTGCAGGCCGATATTTACAACAGGAGACTTTCCACCCTTACCGTAAAGGATACTTCACCTTTGGGGGCAGCAGTTCTGGCAGCGGTCGGGGCGGGAAAATTTGATGATATTCCTGAAGCCTGCGATTTTTTCATAAATAAAGATAGAGAAATTACTCCTGATCCTGCAAAAGCAGAGGTCTACCAGAGGCTCTATTCACACTATCAGAAGATTTATCCTGCTTTGCAGTCCTTTTTCCACTCGACTTCCGATTATAAAGGGGAAACAGATAATGACTGAAGGTGCTAAAAAGTATTTTGACAGGATTAAAAATACTATTGAATGGCTGGAAACTGAACAGTGGGATAATATATTACAGGCAAGTCAGGAACTCACCGAAGCAATAACCGCCAAGAGAACTGTCTGGGCTTTTGGCTGTACCCATTCAGCAATCCTGACCGCCGAGGTATTTTACCGGGCAGGCGGACTGATGGTCTTTAATGGTATATTCCCTTCCGGACTCTGGCTGGATGAAATACCGCCTACCAAGACATCCAAAACTGAAAATTTACCTGAATACGGCAGAGTGATTTTTCAGGAGCATAATATTCAAGCTGAAGATCTGGTCTTTCTTTTCTCCACTTCTGGCCGAAACAAAGTACCAGTGGAATTTGCTTTAGAGGCCAGTAGACAGGAGGTAAAGTTAATAGCGATTACTTCTCTGGAATACTCAAAAAGTGTAGCCTCCCGGCATGAAAGCGGCAAGAAAATATATGAAATTGCTGATATTGTGATTGATAATGGAGCTGACAAGGGAGATGCCTCCGTGGAATTTGATGGCTTTGATCAGAAGGTTGGGCCGATTTCCACCGTCAGTGGTGCAACAATATTGAATGCTATTGTTTGCGAAACGGTAGGAAAACTGCTGGAGAGAGGAGAGGATCCCCCGGTTTTTAAAAGTGGGAATCTGGATGGAGGCCAGGCCTATAATAAAAAAATGCTGGATAATTTGCAGGGTATGATCAAATACATGCCCTATTAACAACTTGCTACCATTCCTGGCTCTGGAGGTGATAAAGCGGGTAAATTTTTGCTTGAGTTTGAGTCTTTTGCTGATGAGCGCCAGATGCTTTAATACCGTCATTAATTTAATAACCCAAGGAGGTAAAAAAGGTGAAAAGAACGGTATTGTGTTTTGCTGTTTTATGCCTGGCTCTGACACTTTTTACTGTTAATGCTGCTGCCGAGGATGTCACCGAAATTACCATCTGGCATATGGAGGAACCCCAGAGTAGGATTGATGCATTTCAGGATAAAATAGATGAATTTAACGAAGCTCATCCCGACATTCATGTTGAACAACAAATTCAGGACTGGATGGAAGCCTATACCCAGGTGATGGCTGCTGCTCAGGCTGATCAGGAACCTGAAATTCTCTTTGCCATTCCTGATTTTACCGTGGCCATCAAGCAGGCTGGGTTGGTAGAGCCGGTCGATGACCTGGTTGAAATGCTGGATGACAAGCATGGTTTTTTAGAGGAAGCTTTAAGGCCATATCAATTTGATGATCATACCTGGGCAATTCCCAACTTTGGTATGGTCCATGTCATGTGGTACCGTAAGGATCTATTTGAAGAGGTTGGCCTGGATCCTGAGGAGTTTCCAGAAACCTGGGATGAGCTCAGGGAGGTAGTTGAAGCTTTTGAGGACCATCATGCCGATGGTATCGGTCTGCCTGCCAGCGACCATCTCTTTACCGACCAGGCAATATACTCAATCATGTCAACTGTTGGAGCAGATGTCTTTGATGAAGAAGGTGAGCTGGTCTTTAACAGTCCGGAAACTGTGAAGGCTTATGAATTCTATAATGAGCTGGTGGCGGCTTCTCCCCCGGATAGTGTTAACTGGGGCTGGGCTGAGCCACAGCTGGCACTAAATACCGGTATGGTCGCCATAACCATGGAAAAGGGTCAGTTTCTGGCACCCTTTGAGGAAGAATCTGGACTCGATGGAGAGTATCTGGGTGGAGCTCCTGTGCCCCAGCCAGAAGAAGATGGCCAGAGGGCCAGTATCTACTATCCCAATGCTAAAATGGTTTTAACTGATGACGAGAACAAGCTAGAAGCTATCGAAAAGTTCCTTCTCTTCCTTTATGAGCCGGAAACTAAAGGAGAATGGCTGGCAGAAATGGATCCGGGACTTTTCCTGCCTGTAACTGAAACTGCCCGGGATTCAGAAAGTTACTGGGAACATCCGGTGATTGCTCAGTACAGTCATCATGTGGAAATGATGTGGGAGCAAAGTGAATATGGCAAGTTATTTGGCTTTAATCATGATGTAATCAATCCGGCGATTGGTGAAATTGCCGGTCGAAATATCCTGGCAGAGGTTGTTCAGGAAATGGTAGTGAGAGAAAGGTCTCCGGAAGAAGCTGTGGAATGGGGAGAGCAGCAGATGTTAGAAATCCTGGAAGAAGCAGGCGATTAATTAACTGGAAATAGGCGTGTATTCAATTGAAACTAAGATATAAGTGTAGGATTAAGTAAGAGGTTATTTTCTCTTAAGAAATGACTTAGAAGCATCCGGCAGGGTTTATAAGCGAGTGAACAAACTTCCTGTCAGATCAGCAAGGTCTCTGCTAGACCTGCAATTTCTTAGTGAGACCTGCAACAGGATGACATTCAGGTTAACACCCCCCTTTCCCAAAGAAAGGGGGGTGCATCTGAATCATTTCTTTGTATTGAAAATACCCTGTAAAATTTTCCGCTCCTATTGTGGTTGATTGGACCATAGGGATTTATCTCGTTGAATACTCACTGTAAAATTTTCACGTCTTGTTGTGCTCTAAAGAGATTCTTAAAAGAGAGCACATAAGATACTCTAAAGATAGCATAGGTAGGGGTTTGATTTGAGAATTTGAGCGGTTTTAAGGAGTGGTTATCATCATTGCTAAAATTAAAAGTTCCTGGGATGACTCCAGTTTACTGGGAATTGTGCTGGTCCTGCCTTTATTTTTGTTAATTGTAGGTGCTGTTATCTATCCGGTAATTGAAGCAATTAAATTGAGCTTTACCAATATAGGTTATATCGGAGCAGAATATGAATATGTGGGCTTGAGAAATTATTTTAATCTCCTTGGCTCCTCTAATTTCTGGAGGTTTTTCTTAAATAGTGTAATCTGGACTTTGGGGAATGCCTTTACTCAAGTAATTTTGGGATTTATTACTGCTTTAATTATCAATCAAAAATTTAAAGGAAAAACTTTTGCCCGGACCTGGATAATACTTTCCTGGATTATTCCTACTGTGGTTTTAGCTCTTATGTGGCGCTGGATTTTAAATGTTTCTTTTGGAGTTATAAATTATCTTATACAAGTATTAAATATTGTGGAAAATCCGGTGAATTTTCTTGGTACTTTAAGCGGTGCTATGCCTACTGTTATCTTTGTTAATTCCTGGAGATGGTTTCCCTTTTTTGCTGTTATTATTCTGGCAGGACTGCAGACTATTCCAAGAATGTACTATGAAGCTGCTGAAATTGATGGAGGAACAGGATATCAAAAGTTTAGATATATCACTCTGCCTTTGATAAGACCATTGCTGTCAATTTTAGGAATAGTCGGTACACTCTGGTCAATAAGCATCTTTGATGTTATTTTTCTATTAACCAGAGGCGGACCGGCTGGGGCTACTAAAACTGTTCCTCTGTTTATTTATGAAAGGGGTTTTCAGGAATATGCGATGAGAGATGCAGTAACGGGTGCCATTATCTTATCTACTATATTAATAATATTTATAGTGGCATTTGTCAAACTGGACCCAGCTTTTGGGAAGGATTTTATCTAAAGTACTCAAGATCAAAAAGCAGATAACGAAGATAAGAAAGCAGAAGATTAATGGCAAGAGATAGCAGAGCAGCATATATTATATAAGAGAAGCAGATTATTAGTTAAGCAGAGAAGGAGCAGCCTATTACTAAGGAGCAGATATTAGCTTAGCATCAAAAAGCTGCAGAACATTTAAAACAAAGGTTTATTATTATATTATAAAAGTAGAGACTTATTATCATATTAGTGGTTTTATCTCAGAAAGGTTTCAGAGAGGTTAAGGTTTTCTGATACTAGCTAGCTTATTTTTGCAAGGACTGGCTGGGCAGGTAAGTCGGGCAGAACCAGGCTTTGAGTGAAATGAGTTCTTAATTAAATAGGAGGATGGCTTTCATGAATAAGAAGCTGAAAATTGTTTTAAAATATGCCAGTGTTATTATATTATTATTAATTATTTTTCTTCCTTTTTACTGGATATTAATTTCTTCTTTAAAACCAACCCATGAAATTTTAAGTCCTATTCCCACATTTTTTCCCGAAGAGTTTACCCTTATGCATTATGAAAGCTTGCTACAGACCACCCAGTTCAACCTTTTTCTCCGGAACAGCTTTTTTGTCTCATTAATGACAACTCTGGTGACCATAGTTCTGGCAACTGCTGCTGGTTATAGTATTCATCGCTGTAACTATCCCTTTAGAAAGGCAGTATTTTTTGCAATACTAAGCATTTATATTTTCCCCCGGGTTCTTTTAATTATTCCTCTATATAGAGTAATGGTAGCTTTGAGGTTAATTAATACCCTTTGGAGCCTTGTTTTAATAAATGTGGCTATCTGTGCCCCCTTCAGTGTCTGGCTTTTGAGATCCTTTTTCAACTCCATTCCGGAAGCAATTGAAGATGCAGCCTCTATTGACGGGGCTAATAAATTACAGATTCTCTATAAAGTTTTCCTTCCTCTGGCCAAACCTGGAATTGCTACTATAGCAATATTTACCTTTTTATTCTCATGGACAGAGTATCTCTTTTCAACAATGTTTATCCATTCAGAATCACTGCAGACCCTGCCTGTAGGAGTTTCTAGATTCATCACCCAGTATCAAATAGATTGGGGGCTGGTTAATTCAGCCTCGATTGCAACCGCCCTTCCGCCCTTAATAGTCTTTGCCCTGGTGGGCCGGTATTTTGTAGAAGGCTTAACCAAAGGTGCAGTGAGGTGAGGAGGCATTTTTGGTGGAATTGTTGGTGGGTACCGGGTTTCCCCCGCTTTTTCCAGGGAATCCGGCGATTTTCGACAATTTAAGTGAGAGGTGGATATTCAGGTGTGAATGCTGCCCTCGTTAGCGGAGGCGGAAGCGCTGGCGGGGGCGTATTTGGTCGGTACCGGGTTCTATCGTGATTAATTTGAGAAAATTTGCATTTGATTAGGATTTAAATCATTTTGGTTCTCCCACAAAAAGGTCTATTTTGCAAATTAACAAACAAAATCATACTATGGTTCACCCCCAAAAACTAGCGATTAAGAACCTCAAAAAGCAAAAAAATAATGCCAAGTCATTCCAGTAAAGAAAGCAGGT
>PWHA01000322.1 GCA_003554685.1 Halanaerobiaceae bacterium | reverse complement strand
CTTCTGACAGCTCTCCAGAAGCAACTAAATTGTTATTATGGTCAAATAGCAGATAGGATGTTTCTACTATATTTTCACTGGCAAAGGGCTCATCTTCAAATTCTATTGCCACATCAAAGGTTTCTGCGTTGCCTGTAAAGATAGAACCAGGACCGGTTATTCCTACTTCAGGAATAATAGGATCAGCAAAGATTTCCCAGCGATCAGCAGGGTAATTATAATCTTCAAATCTGGCCAGCTCCACTATTCCCTCTACATGGTGAACTACATCTAAATGATAGGGGCCGGTTCCCAGCCAGAAATGATCCTGCTCTTCATACCAGTTATTGAGATTGTCATATCTCTGCTGGGCTTCCTCTTCACTAATAAATTCTCCCAGAGTATTTTCATAGGGAATATAATTTTCTTCAATCATCCACTCCAGTTCCTCTTCCAGATATTCCAGACTGGGACCACCTATATAGCTAGCCCATTCAATATCTTCCGCATCGGCTTTATCAGCAGTATGAGCTATATTGCCCGATGCTTCTGCCTGGAAGGCTACTGCCATATTGTGCCAGGCACCTGAGCCCTGATCCCAGAGAGGAAAGAGTGAGGGAATGTACATTTCAGCATCTAAATAGTAGAGATCAGAATACCATTCAATTGTTATGGGATCGTCATCCAGAATTCTTACTCCCTTGAAGGTATCCATGAAGCTTTCATAATCCGGCACTGTAGCGGAATCAAAGATTTCGCTCTCTTCCTGGGCCCGATCCATATCAAGAATTAAAAACCAGACCATATCTGCAAGAGAGAACTCACTGCCATCATGCCAGGTTATACCGTGATCTTCAGGATAGGTGGTTACTACCCGGCGGTTGGCCACTGGCAGCTCATCAAACTCCTCGCCGACTGTAGTGAATTCCTGAGCTTCAGCATCCCAGTCATACCAGGCATCTTCCGGCACGGTGTTTTCTTCTTCAGAAACAAATTCCAATTCCACCCAGTCCAGAGTCTGATCTACCGGCAGGCCCTCTCTGATATAAACCTCGGCAGTTTCGAACTGATTGGGATAATGCAGGCCGGTATAGGGGTCAAACATATAACCTGCTTCTGAAGTAGCTCTGATAAACATCATATCGAAAATCCAGTTACTGCCGTGCGTGGGGTTCCAGGGTTCAGAGAGAATAGAGGGCATGCTGACAGTAATCTCTCCCCCAATTTCATCTTCGTATCTTACGGTATGTCCCCAGAGCCAGGAGCCTGAGATTCCTCCAGCATAGTCATGGGCCAGAGTTACCTCTTCCCTGTGGGGGCTGAAAGAGAGGGAATCATCAGTCCAGATCCGCTTGGCATTTTCTACTGAGTACCAGAGAGCCTGTTCAAAAAGTTCAGCTCTTTCTCCCATGTCTTCAAAATCCCTGATGGCCAGTCTATGCCAGATCTCATCCGCCTCTTCTGGAGGATCATATTCCATATAAAGCGGGGTTCCCAGTCCTCTTTCAGTGAAGAAGAAGTCAAAATCAGGACCTTCATCCCGGGATACAACTGTTGAAATCCATCCGCCAGTATAAACACTCCATTCTCCGGCATGAGGATTACCGGTCATCCAGATAGGAGAAGCTTCTGCGGCAGTAGCATAGTTTCTTTGAACTACAAAGCCCTGGTCTTCCAGCAGATCAGAAACATAATCTCCCACATCATGTCTTTCGTCTTCTACTCTAATTAGAGTTGTAATCTCAACCGGTTCACCATCATAGTGCCAGACTCCGTCAACCATCTCTGCTCCCAGAGTCAGCATCTCTTCTTCAATAATCTCTTCAGCTCTTTCGGGATTATGAGAGTATTCTACCTCAATTTCCCGGACAGTTTCTATGTGACGGGCATAATCAGCAAAGGCTGAACCAAGTTGGGTAAACTTAGGAACTGCCAGACCACCATAGAGTTCATCTGCTATATATTCTCTGTCAACCAGCCAGTTAAGAGATTCCCGAATCCTTGGTACTGCAAAGGGATTAAGTTCTCCCGTTTCTTCAAAATAAGGCTCCTCAGGTGTGCCGGCAGGATTAAGGGTTAACTCTCCATAGGAACCGAAGTTCTCTACATACTGGATTGCTTCATGATCCTGCACTCTTTCCAGCAGGTCCGGATCTGTCAGAGTTTCTGCATGAATGTGAATTTCTCCTGCTTCCATTCTGGTTACCGCAGCTGCAGAATCTGCTTCTTCAATACCAACAATACTGTCAAGCCAGCCGCCATAGGGAACATCTTCTTCAGCTGCCACCTCTCCAGCCAGACCGAAACCAAGAACCAGAGCAAAAATCACAGATAAAGCAGCAATTTTCTTTAAATTTGACCAGTTATACAAATTACTCACTCCCCTTTTGTTTTTGATAATTTTAGTTTAAGCTTATTTAAATAACCTGTTTGTTAATAATGAATTTTTCTTTTTAGACAACTTAACATTACTTCAAATATAAAAGCTGCTGGTAAAAAAAATGCAACAGAATTTTAATAAACCCCTCCTTTCCTGGAATGATTTTTTGTTCTTAAATTTTCAAACTATTAAATTTTGCAGAATATCTTTCTTCAGACACAAAAAAACACTGAAATCATTGCTCTAGCAATTAATCACAGTGTTCCTTTTAAAATGCCTTAAAACTTATATTAATATTAAATCTTATCTATCAACAAATACACTATTCTTCATTATAATTGTATAAACTATTTTGCTTATTGTCAAGATAAATAGGCAAATTAAGTAATATTTCTGAAATAATTTACTTGTCAGCAATATTGCTTATTTTCTGGTTTTGCTAACTATTTATCTGGTATTACTGGCTATTATTACTGGCTATTTTTAAGGCTCTTTGTATAGTAAAATACCTTATTCCAAAAATTTTCAAGTTTAAGTTTCAGGATTTTTAGTCACGATTATTAGATTGAAAGTCATAAGCTAAAAATTTCTTGAATTGCCGGCCGTCACCCTGTAACACCTCAACTCCACCTCTAATCAACTCAAGCTCCCACTTAGCCGGATAGTGAGCTTTGATTTCAGGTGATAGCAAGGCTGATTTCAAGCCCTGAATGTCTGCCCTCTCGGTTTGGTATAATATTCCCAGCACGTTCCCGCTGTGAGCGATGTTAACTCCCAGACAGCCCTGACTTTCAGCCTCGGAAATGATTTCTTCCAGCAGGGGATAGTTTAACTGCTGCTGCCAGGCCCGGGCGCTGAAGGTCGCTGCCTTCCCGATGAAACGCCAGTCCTGCCGCCTCACTCCCTGCTGAAAAAGCCGCCAGGCCTCGGTCACATCAGGAATGCTGCCCCGAAACTTTCTCTGATCAAGGGTGTCACAGCTGCCCGGCTGACCCAGGGCCAGAACCCTGACCTCACCCTCGGGCTGCCCTGCCCTTTGCCAGAAACTGCCCCTGTTCTGCTCCAGCAGGGTCAGCTCCGGAAAAATGATGCTGTCAGTCGGTTCAATGGCCGTCAGGTAGCCCAATATTTCCTGATAGGACAGCTTTTTACTCCCCAGCAGGCTCAGAGCTGCCAGGCCCAGCATCAAGTCCGCGGTGCTGCTGGCCAGTCCCTTTCCCGATGGGATCAGCTGCCGGTGCTGCCAGCGGTACCCCGCCAGCAGGGAAGGGGAGATTCCCAGGTCCCGGGCGGCCAGCTTGATGAGAGTCAGCATTTTTTCCGGCAGATCAGGAAAAGCATCCTCGCCCTTAATTTTACCGGGGTTGCCCTTTCTCCTTTCCAGGATCAGGTAGTTATAAAGATTGACGGGATAAGAGAGCAATTTTTCCTCACCGGAGATCATCCCCTGTAAAAGCTCGCCGCAGGAGGCCGGCATCCTCAGGGTGTAAAGCCTACTCACTTATTCTCTCTCCCCGAACGTTTTTAAGAGCTGACTTCAGGGCTGACAGCAGTTTTTCATTATCCTGCTGACTCCTGACGGCAACTCTAAAATATTGCTCATTTAGCCCGGCAAAACTGGCACAATTCCTGATCAAAAACCCCCGGTCGACCAAACTCTCCTGCAGTTCAGCAACTCCAGCCTGAGAAACAGACAGGTGGCAGAGGAAAAAATTGGCCTGCCCGGGATAGACCTTAACTCCCGGAAGTTTCTCAAGCCCCTCTTGAAAAATTCCTTTAGCCTGCCTGAATTTCTGGAGGCTCTTTCTCTGATAATCGCTGCAGTCAGGAATCAGCCTGCCTGCTGCCGCAGCCAGGGCATTTACCGGCCAGGGAGGCTGGCAGTCAGCAATTTTATCTACCAGCCTGCGGGAGGCAATCAGATAACCGAGCCTGAGTCCCGGGAGAGCATAAAACTTTGTCAGGGAACGAAGAACGACAAGTCCCGGGAACTCCTCAAGATAAACCAGCAGGCTTTCCCGGTTATCAGGGCCCAGGTATTCCAGAAAAGATTCATCGCTTATCAGATACTCCGTCTCCGAGAGCAGAGGTTTCAGCCGACGGCGGGTCAAGAGGCTACCATCGGGATTATTAGGCCGGCAGATGAAGGTCCCGGCGGCCTCTTCTTCCTTGATTTCCTGCCTTAATCGGCTCAGCGGCAGCTCGAAATCATCCTCTTCCCTGCGCCGGACAAGCTTCACCTGGCAGTTCCGGCTTTCTAAGGCTGCCTGATACTCGGAAAATGTCGGCACCGGAAGAACGGCCTTCCTGCCCCGGAATAACTCTGCCAGGAGATATATCAGCTCTCCAGCCCCGTTTCCCACCAGAATCTGGCCGGGACTGACACCTTCCCATTCGGCCAGACCTGCTCTCAGCCGGCGGTATTTTATGTCAGGGTACTTCTCCATCAACGCTGAAGACCCCCGCAACATCTCCTTCACCTGAGGGGGAGGCCCCAGGGGATTGATGTTGCTGGAAAAATCCAGCACTTCTCCATCAAAATCATAAATGTTCCCGCCATGTGCAGATTTCATCAGCCGATCACTCCAGTCAGTTTCAGCATGATTAACGTGAGATAAAGCAAAGAAATAAAAACAGCCTGGCTGGTGTAGAGCAGCCTGACAGCCAGTCTGATGGTTTTCGGGTTGTTCTCTCTGAGCTTATCACCTATCGAGGGATTTTCTACCAGTTCGCCAAAGTAATAATCCGGACCACCCAGCCTGATCTGCAGGGCCCCGGCTGCAGCAGCCTCAGGGAAACCGGAGTTGAGACTGGCGGATTTCCCGGCATCCCTCAGCAAAATCCTCCAGCTCTGCCGCAGGCTTCCGCCAACCAGGGGGCTTACCAGGATAATCACCAGGGCAGTAAGTCGGGCCGGCACCCAGTTCAGGAGATCATCAACCCTGGCAGCAGTTCGGCCAAAATCCCGGTACTGCTGATTGCGATATCCCACCATGGAATCCATGGTATTGACGGCTTTATAAAGCATGATGAAGAGACCGGCCTGCGGTCCCCCCAGCACGGCATAAAAGAGCGGAGCAGTTATCCCGTCGACAATGTTTTCACTGATCGTTTCCACCGCGGCCCGGCAGATATCACTCTCCTCCATCCGGGAAACATCACGGGTGATGAGGCCGGAAATCTTATCCCGGGCCCGGGATAACCTTCCCCCTTCAATCAGCTCTGCCACCTCCAGGCCGCTCCGAGCCAGGTTCCGGGCCGCCAGCCCCTGCCAGAGGAGAAAAACCGTGAAAATTGAAGCCAGCGGAGGCCAGATTAGCTCCAGCATGAAACCCAGGAACAGGATTGCTCCCGCAACTGTCAGGCTGACCAGCAAGACCAGGACAACTCCCTGAAAAAATGTACCCCTCTCTCCCCCGGTTAACAGGCTCTCCAGTTTTTCTATCAGCCTGCCGATCATGACCACGGGATGAGGAATAAAATCAGGATCACCCAGGAGAAGATCCAGAATCACCGCCACCAGAAGCAGAAGTGTAAAATTCATCTTAACTGCTCCCGGTCAGGCCAGCCAGGGAGTGGAGCAGTTCCTGGTCCAGTTCCCGGGCCAGCAGGTCCGCCAGCTTATCATATTCTCTTTCCTTGAGCTCCTGATAGTTTAACTCTGGAGATTTAACAGCATCCAGGTTAAGAGAGCGGCGCAGGTTATTGATAAAACCGGTGGTCCAGGCCCTGTTTTCGAACAATCCATGCCAGTAAGTGCCCAGAATATTACCACTCTGATTCAAGAGCGAGATAACCTCACCTGAGTTTTCAGTTCGGGCTTTGAGAGGCTGAACTGCATTATCTTCCGTGACCACGGTCTGACCCATGTGTATCTCATAACCGGTCAGGGAAAGGTTCTTGAGCCCCTTGAAAAGTTCATCATCCTGATACTGCCAGCTGCCCTCTACCTGGAGGGTTTTTTTCTCCCCTGTCAAGCTGGTCTTCACCGGCAGAAGTTTAAGGCCGGGGACCTCTCTCAGGCTGCTCTCCACGCCCTTCGGATCTGCCAGTTCTTCTCCCAGCATCTGAAAACCTCCGCAGATTCCCAGCAGGACCCCTCCCTCTTCTGCATGATCTCTCAGGGGCCTGTCAAATCCCCTCTCTCTCAAGAATATTCTATCGGCCAGGGTGTTCTTGCTGCCCGGTATTATAACCAGGTCGGCCCCCTCAAGCTCTCCGGGATCCTTGATATAGCTGATGTTGAGATCCTCGTGCATTTCCAGGGGATTAAAATCGGTGAAGTTGGAGATGTGGGGAAGCAGGATAATTTTTACCTGCAGGCCGCCTGTAGACCGGGAACGAGCAGACAGCCTTTCACTCAGGCTGTCTTCGTCATCCAGGGCCAGTTCCAGGTAGGGGAGAACTCCTAAAAAGGGAATTCCCAGCATTTCTTCCATTTCTTTAAGTCCGGGCTCCAGGAGCTTCTTATCACCGCGAAATTTATTGATGATCAAAGCCTTAATCCGCTGCCTGTCACGGGGCGGCAGAAGCTTGACAGTACCGTAAAGAGCTGCAAAGACACCTCCCCGGTCAATATCACCGGCCAGCAAGACAGGAGCATCAACCATCCGGGCCAGCCCCATGTTGACAATATCATTTTCCTGCAGGTTAATTTCAGCCGGGCTCCCGGCCCCCTCAATGACAATCACATCATATTCTGCCCTCAACTCCTGATATGCTTCCCTGATAATTTCCTTGAGCCGGGGCTTAAAAGCATAATATTCTTCTGCCGTCATGTTTTCCCGGGGCCTGCCATTGACAATAACCTGAGAACCCTCATCTCCCGAGGGCTTTAAAAGCACCGGATTCATGGCCACCCGGGGCTCTATTCCTGCCGCTTCAGCCTGAAAAACCTGGGCCCGCCCCATTTCCAGGCCTTCCTCCGTAACGTAGGAGTTCAGCGCCATGTTCTGAGATTTAAAGGGAACAGCCT
>PWHA01000273.1 GCA_003554685.1 Halanaerobiaceae bacterium | reverse complement strand
GCAAGAAAAAGTGCCAGCCCAAAGAGAATTTCCAGAGTTTTGCCCTTTATATTTTGCAGGATACTGGAACTGAGTCTGACCTCGGGGGTGGTAATCTTCATGTTAACTCTCCTTTATATACAATGCTTGAATAATTGTTCAAGTATAGTATATAAAATTATAACCAACCTGTCAAACTGTCAACCTAAAGGGAGTCAAATTTCCGGGAGAAACCTCACTCAGTCAGGTAGGAAGCAACTATCTTACCAAAATAGAGGGTGTGATAGTCTCCTCCGGGATAGCAGTCCCGTAGTTCTTCAGTTACCACACTTTCCTCTTCCATAGCCTGCTCATACTTTACCCTGCACTCATAATGCAGGTCACAGCCCTTGATAATCGGGGTATTTACCTTCTGGGCGGATTCAACCTCCAGATCGCACTCAGCAAATTTGTCATAGTCCCGGCCAGACTCTGTACCGCAGAAAAGCAGCTCATCCTTCATTTTGTCTCCAAAGGGAACACTGACCGTAAAATCCTCTGCTTCCTCAATCAGCTGATAGGTATAGCGGGATTTCCGGACCAGAACCAGCATTACCGGTATGCTCCAGCTGATACCCACTGTGGCCCAGCCAATAGTCATGGTGTTAAGCTCTCCACCATTCTTAACAGTTAGAAAAGTACCTCCGTCACTTAATGAAGTATTAAACTCCTGAAAATATTCATCATAATTAATGCTTTTCATAATTATTCCTCCTAATTTATGGGTTGTTAAACTAAAAAATCAATCTGACTCAGTACTTCTAAAATCCCGCAGCCTTTCTTCCAGCAAAGAGTAACGCTCCTCCACCTTATCATTATTAACTGCCATGGCCAGAGCCTTTTTACTGCCAATAATAACAGCCAGCTGACGGCCTCTGGTCAGAGCGGTGTAGAGAAGATTTCTCTGGAGCATGATGTAATGCTGGGTCACCATCGGGAAGACTATCACCGGATATTCCGAGCCCTGGGATTTATGTACTGTAATAGCATAGGCCAGTTCCAGTTCCTCCAGATTGGTTCTTTCATAATTAACCAACCTGCCATCATAGTCAATTGTCAGCCGGGATCCTTCTTTGTCCACTGCCACAATCCGTCCGATATCGCCGTTGAAGACATCGAGGTCATAGTTGTTTTTAACCTGCATCACCTTATCATTAACCCGATAGGTAACCCCGCCATAGGAGAGTCCTTCAGCCTCCAGGGCCGGATTAAGAATATCCTGAAGTTGGCAATTAAGATTTTCTGTCCCCAGTTCCCCCCGCCGCATCGGTGACAGCACCTGAACATCTTCCACAGGATCAAAATCAAAGCGGGCCGGCACCCTCTCCCGGACAATCTTGATTATCAGCTGGAGAACTTTAGCCGGCTCTTTTTCTTCAACAAAATAAAAATCATCAAGACTGCTACTCGTTTTGTTCTGCAGAGCAGGCATCTGACCATTATTAATCCGGTGGGAATTTATTACAATTGAGCTTTCCTGAGCCTGCCGGAAAATCTCCGTTAATTCTATGACCGGCACCCTGCCGGATCTAATTATATCCCTAAGAACATAGCCCGCCCCTACCGGGGGAAGCTGATTAACATCTCCTACCAGAATAAGATTAGCGCTTTCCGGAACGGCTTTGAGCAGATGGTACATCAGCACCGTATCCAGCATCGAAGCCTCATCAATTATTATAACATCACCGGCCAGCTGGTTATCTCCATTGCGTTGAAATCCGCCCTCCTGATAGCTGAACTCCAGCAGACGGTGAACTGTTTTGGCTTCCTTCCCGGTGGCCTCTGTCATTCTCTTGGCTGCCCGCCCGGTGGGGGCTGCCAGCAGTATTTTTTGATTCAGCTCCCGGTAGGTGCTGATGATGGCTTCAATGATTGTAGTTTTCCCGGTACCGGGCCCACCGGTGATTACCAGCAGATTTTCTTTCAGAGCCAGCTCCACAGCCTGCCGCTGCTTTCCTGCCAGGGAAAAGGTGAGCTGCTTGTCAACCTCCCTGATTCTGGCCGGGATATCTATCATATACTGCTGGCGGGCTGAAGCCAGCAGCTGCTGGATTTTCCAGTTAATTCCCGTTTCGGCTACATAAAAAGCTTTAAGATAAACAGCTTTATTGTTTTCTGTAAAATTGCTGTAATCAAAATTAAGATCCTCTATTATCAGGCTGTCCTGAACCTCAAGTTCGCCAAAGGCCTCCACCAGTTGCTCCCTTTCCACTTCCAGCACCCTGGCAGTCCGCTCCAGCAAAGCTTCATAGGGATAGTAAACATGACCCTCGCCTGCTGTCTGCTCCATGATATATATTAAACCGGCCTTAAGCCGTTGGGGGGAATCTTTCTCAATGCCCATATCCCGGGCAATTTTATCGACGGTTTGAAAACCTATGCCCCAGACATCGGAAGCCAGCCGGTAGGGCTTATTTTGCACAATATCAACAGCATCTCTTCCGTATTCCTGATATATTCTGGCTGCATAGGCCGGGCTGATATTATTGGAAAGCAAAAAAACCATAATTTCTCTGATCTCGGACTGCTCCTGCCAGGATTCCTGGATCTGCTGCAGCCTTTTTCTACCGATTCCCTCTACTTCCTTCAGCTTTTCCGGGTTATCGTCAATTATTTCCAGAGCTTCCCTGCCAAATTTATTAACTATTCTTTCTGCCATTACCGGACCTATGCCGGGGATTAGACCGGAGCCCAGATATCTTTTAACCCCCTCCTCACTGGTTGGGGCGGAATAGCGAAAATCAGTAATTTTAAACTGTCTCCCGTATTTGGAATGGGTTGTCCAGTAACCATCCAGTTCAACCACCTGTCCCGGGTCCGGAGCAGGCAAATTTCCCACCACGGTTACTCTTCTCTCCTCTTCCAGGAGCTTGAGCCTGGCAACTGTAAAACCATTTTCTTCATTGGTATAGGTTATCCGGTCAATCTGGCCGGTTATCCTTTCCTTTTCTGAATCCATCTGATCACAACCTGTAAATAATAATTTTTGAAAAACTCAGGTTCACAAAATTTCCTATCTATATTATATGTCAGGATTGGCCTCCTGGCAAATTATAAGCTTAGCTGCCAGGCAGGACTGCCGATCTTTATCTGGAATTTTATTAATACAAAGTTAAACAGGGGTAAAACTAAAAAACCAAAAACCGAAAGGAAGATAAAAAATGAAATCCCACCGCGAATATCTCTGGTTCAATACAAATAAGAGGATGGAACTGGTTAATATTACCGGACAGGTCAGAGAAGTAATCAAACAAAGTAAAATCCAGGAAGGACTCTGTCTGGTAAATGCCATGCATATAACCGCCAGTGTTTTTATCAACGATGCTGAAAGTGGCCTGCATCAGGACTTTAAGGACTGGCTGGAAGAACTGGCTCCCCATAAGCCGGTTTCTCAGTACCGGCATAACACCTTTGAAGATAATGCCGATGCCCATTTGAAAAGACAGGTTATGGGACGAGAAATTGTAGTGGCGATCACCGAAGGAGAGCTGGATTTTGGACCCTGGGAACAAATTTTCTACGGAGAATTCGACGGAAAGCGTGATAAGAGGGTGCTGGTGAAGGTTATTGGAGGATAGTCCCCTCCAGCTCCTCTAAATCCTGGAACAGCTTTTCTGACCAGACCAGCAGCTCCTCATCCCCGGTAAAATTGCCGACCAGCTGAAGTCCAGCCGGGAGGTCATTATTAAATTTACCGGCCGGGAGATTAACTGCCGGAAGTCCGGCACTGGTCCAGGGCAGATTCATAACTGGATCTCCGGTGCTTTCCAGACCCTCGGGAGCAGGGCCGGGAGCCGGAGGAGAAATCCAGAGATCAATTTTCTTTGCTTGCATAATTTCCTGAAGTTCTGATCTCAATCCGGCCTGCCGGTTCCTGTCCTGCCGGTAGGTTTTATCGCTGATCTGCTGCCCGGTTTCAATCAATTCAGCAGTTGTTTGCCGGTAACTATCAGCATATTCTCGATACCAGCTGGCATGAATTTCAGCAAATTCCCTGGCAATCAGCCGGTTATGGCTTCGGTTAATCTCCTTAATCTCAGCAAATACCTCGACTTCCTTCAGCTCATACCCCCGGCTGGATAAGAATTTCAGCTGGGTATCAAAAATCTCTTTCCCCTGAGAGGAAGTCTGCTTGAGGTAGGATCCAACCGGAATTCCGAGAACCGGAGAGGAGCCTGTTTCCGGATCAACCTCACTTTCTTCACTTTCTCTCCAGTTCTGACAGGCAAGCCTGGCTGCCAGGCGCATCCCGGCCATATTCTGGGTAAATAATCCGGCATGGTCGGCTGAGGGTGAAAAGAGCAGCAGTCCCTCAGTGGGAATCCGGCCAAAACTAGGCTTAAAGCCAACTATCCCGCAGAAAGCCGCTGGCCTGATCACTGAACCGATAGTCTGGGTTCCCAGAGCCAGGGGACAGTAGCCGGCGGCAACCGCTGCTGCCGAACCGCTGCTGGAGCCTCCGGGAGTATGGCCCGGATTATGAGGGTTGCGGGTTGGTCCGGGAGCAAAATAGGCAAATTCAGTGGTCACGGTTTTTCCCAGCATCAGAGCTCCAGCATCCTTTAGGTCAGCAATCAATTTTCCCTCCTCTCCAGTTAGAAGCTCCGGTGGCAATCTGGAGCCTGCCCGAGTGGGAAAATTCTCCAGATGGAAAAGATCCTTGACCCCCACCAGGATGCCATAGAGAGAAGGTCTCTCTTCTGTTACCGGGTATTGCTCCTGCAACCTGGCGGCCTGCTGCTGAAGCCGCTCAAATCTGTTTTTTTCAGGCAGCAGAGCTTTAATTTGAACCTCCTTAACACCTATTTCCCGGGCTTTATACTGCAAATAGGTATCCAGGGCTTTACTTCCCCGGCGCAGCCTGTTTGCTGTTTCTTCCAGCCGCTCGGAACTTATCAGCAAATTATTCATCTCCTTTATCCAGAAATATTTATTCCCTCAATTATACCTGTAGTTCAGCTTAATTATCTGCAATTTGCCCAAAATTCTTTGTCTAAAAATTTCATAAATCCCTTTAATGAAAATCTTGAGCATCCCTCAATCTCCTGCAAAAGTAATAAAAACTCCTGTAGAAGTAAAAAAAACAGGCACTATTTTAATACTGTGCCTGCCCTATTTAAGCTGTTTTATTTATTTTACCACCAGAACTGAAGTTGTGGCATATCTAACTACCTTGTCACTGATACTTCCCAGGAAAAAGCGCTTTACACCACCCAAGCCCTTGTCTGCCAGAATTATCAATTCATAGTTCTCTTCCTCTGCCACATCACAAATTACATCGGCCGGATCACCTTTACGCAGCAGGGTATCAAATTCAAGATCTGCTTCAGTCAGGATCTTCCCGGCCTCATCCAGCACCTGCTGTCCCTGCTTTTCCAGATTTTTTTCCTGGGCTTCCCTTTCCTTCAGTCCCCGGTGAATGGCTGCATGGGTGGAAGCCTCAGCAATATCAATTACCTGATTAATATCTGCCACCACAGTAATTAAAGTGATATCAGCATTCAAGCAAGATGCCAGCTCTACTGCTTTCTCAACTGCTCCCCTGCTTTTTTCTGAACCATCCACTGCCACCAGGATTTTGTTCATTATATCCACCTCCAAAAAGGATGTTAAAAGTTTCATTTACTGAAAGAAAAAATCAGAATTATATATATTTTTCCTGATTTCATTATATCACAATCAGGGTTAAAAAAGAAGTTTCAAAAAGATAATAGGTTACAAATATAACAGGTGCCGGGGTTTGCTGGCAGTTAATAACTGAAATTAAAACCACCTGCCCAAATCAGCAGGTGGTTTTAATAATTACTTTAGATATATTTAAGTAAAATTAATATTTAAGACCGGCTTTGGCCAGAGCATCTGCCACTACTTGCAGAGAGGCTAAACTGGAGAAATTCAGATCGCCAGATTCCAGCCGGACACTATTTTTTCCAGAGCAGCAAGCAGTTTCTGATTATCACTGCGGCTACCCACCGTAGCTCTGACTGTATTTTCCAGGCCCAGAGCCGCACCGGGCTTAACTATAATCCCCTGCTCTTCCAGTTTTTTAGATATCTTTCTACTGGCAGCTGAAGTTTCAATCAGAACAAAATTTCCCTGGGATATTTGATAGTCCAGCTTTAATTCTTCCAGTTTCTGATAGAGATATTCCTTTTCCCGGTTATTCTTTCTTCTGCTGTCTTCAATATGCTGTTGATCCTTCAGAGCCGCACAGGCAGCGGCCTGAGCCAGTCTGTTGGAATTAAAGGTATCCTTCAGCTGAGTTAAATAGTGAATAATTTCCGGGCTGCTGATGCCATAACCCACCCTGAGTCCGGCCAGACCATAGGCTTTGGAGAAGGTTCTTAAAATTAAAAGATTGGGCCAGTTTTCCCGGTCTGCCACAGCTGAAAAATACTCAGGGTCGGTAACATACTCATGATAGGCCTGATCTATAACCACCAGCACATGTTCCGGAACCTCCCGTAAAAATGCTGTAATCTCAGCAGCAGTTAACAGCGTTCCGGTAGGATTATTGGGATCACAGATAAATATAAGCCGGATCTTTTCGGTGATTTTAGCCTTCATGGCAGAGAGATCGTGACGGTAATTTTCGTCCAGGGGTACCGCTACTCCCCGGCAGCCCTTGGATTGAATGTAAACCCTGTATTTAACAAAGGAGGGGTCAGCATAGATTATTTCCCCCTGGTTCCGTCCCATCATCTCTACCAGCAGACCGATTAATTCATCAGAACCATTTCCCACAATAATTTCTTCAGGGGTGATGTCATAAAAATCTGCTAAATCCCGGCGCAGGGGCTCGGCCATGCTTTCAGGATATTCCTTAAGTCTGCTCATTTCCTTTTCGATACCGGCCCGAACCCGAGGAGAACAGCCGTAGGGATTTTCATTGGAAGCCAGTTTAACCGGCTCTTTAATATCATAATCTTCCCTGATTTTCTCCTTGCCCCGGCCGGGTTCATAGGACCTGAGACCGGAGAGATTCTTCTCAAGCAAACTGGTTAATTTCATGGGTTCTTCCCTCCTCAAGATCTTCCTGCTCAAGCCCGGCAGACAGCCTGGAATAGGAACCCAGAATCTTTAGATGGGAGGTTTTCTGCTTTAATCCTGTGATGATTTCCTTGATTTGGGGCTGTTCCAGGTGGCCGGTAAAATCTATAAAAAAGAGATAATCACCCAGCATTTTTCTGGTGGGCCGGGATTCAATCCTGGTCAGATTAATATTCCGGGAGGCAAATTCAGCCAGCATTTCATGCAAAATTCCCGGCCGGTTCTTAATCGGGGAACAGATGATTTATGTTTTATAATTCTCTTTCTCTTCAGCAGATTCACTGCTGATCAACTCCTCCAGGCG
>PWHA01000048.1 GCA_003554685.1 Halanaerobiaceae bacterium | reverse complement strand
AGAGCCCGCTATTTCATCGCTTCCTTTCAGTTTCCAATTCCAGCAGTCCATATCAGCCCCTCCCGCGCCTGCCAGCTGAACTTACAAGAAAATATATATAATTATAATATAATTGTCATTAGAGAAAAAAATTTAAAAAAATATTTATTTACCTATTTACAAATATATGTATTTAGAGTATAATAATTATAAATTTCACATTTAGTAAATAAAAACCATTTATTAGGGGTGATTCTCATTAATACCGGCTGGATAAAAGTCTACCGCTCGCTGCTGCACCAATGGATTTATAAGGACCCCGAAGCCCTTAAGCTCTGGCTGACCCTTATTTTAAAGGCCAGCCATAAAAAGCACCGCCAGAAGCTGAGGCTTGACCTGGTTGAGCTTGAGCCCAGTCAGCTGATCTTCGGCATTAACAGTTTTACCGAACTTACAGGCATCAACCGCAACAAGCTTTACCGTTTGATTCAGCTCTTCTCAGAAGACGATATGATTACTTATGATACAGAAGCTTCCGCCCAGTACTCCATAATTACAATTTCAAACTGGCATTTCTGGCAGGCTGAAAAGGTTAAACTCCCCTCCCCTCAAGCTTCTGGCGGCCAGGCTTAAGACCTTCACTCCCGATCAAATTGCCGCTGCCCTGACCCGTCTCCGCAACAATGATTATTTCTGTGGTGCCAATCACAATAATACTTTTTACGCCTTTCCCGAGTACTGCTTCTGCAATTATGTATTTGCTACACTAAATTATTTTTTATTATTATCCATCTCTTTTTTAAAGATTTTAAAACTTTTTTTTGGGAGTTTTTTTAAAAAAGCCCTGACATTTTGGCCTAATACTTGATGATTATAACCCTCTTCTAGTAGAGCAAATACTCTTCCTTTACATTTTCTATCAGAAAAGACACGACTCAATTTGCCCAATTCTTTGTAATCTTCAGTTGTTAGTTTCCTTCCCAATTTTTGATATGCTAATCAAATCCTGCTGAAACACCAAGGATATCATGTTCTCCAGCATTTTTGAAAGTATCTTTTACTTCTGTTAAATATTTTTTCTATTTCTAGCTTTTGGATTAAATATAGATACTTGATTATTATTTTTTAAAGAATTAATATTTCCTCCTTCTGGAGCTGGTTTTCAAGCCTGTCGAGCTGCTGTTATAAGCTGTCAACCGGTTTTCAGCGCCAGGATTTTTGCGAATATTTACGATGCCTTTGAGACAGCAGCTTATTTTTACTCCTCTCCCCGCACTAATTCCAAACCTTCTCTCAGCAGGAATAATGCTATCAAAATGCTGACGAGCGGATCAATATGCCACAGTCCCCAGAAATAATTGGCGATAAGTCCTGCCAGGAGGGCCAGAGACAACAGCGAACAAACCAGTGTCTCCTTGGCATCAGCGATCAGCGAATTCATATTTAACTCGCGGCCCAGTATGTACTTGCGGTAGGCAAGAATGGGCATCAAAATCAGAGCTGCTAAGGCGATAAATATGCCGAGAAGTGTGGGAGAGGGTATGGAATGGGTGAGAAGCATTTTTGCGACTTCATACAGAATATATCCTGTCAGCAATAGAAATGATAGCCCCACCAGCTTTTCGGCTCTTCTCTCGAGGCGGTCCTCTTCCTCGGCTGATGTTATATCCCGCTGTCTTCTTAACCGCCAGATTAGCACCAATCCTGACATAGCTTCGGCCAGACTGTCGAGTCCGAAACTCAGGAGGGCAATACTTCCGGAAAGCACCCCAACAATTAAGGAAAGTGTCGCTTCTATAAGACTGTAGCCCAGGGTTATGTATTCCAACTGCAGCGCTTCTTTATATTTATCCTGCATTACTATGGCCCCTTTCCTGTGGTTTTCTTCCTATTATTAGCTTCAAGAATTTTAGGGAGAAGCCTTTTTTCTTTGCACTTTGTTATTATTGAGTTTCCAAAAACCAATTTCTACAGGCACCGATAACACCTCCCTAATTTTGGGCCAGCTTCTGTTTATTAATCGCTTCTCCCTGGTTTAGGCGTTCAAAAATTTCCAGTATAATAATTGATCTGGAAAGGTCCATGTCAGCTCCTTTCTCCAATCTTAGAAGTATAATATCCTGCCATATTTTGGGACAATTATTGTCTATGTTAATATTGTTATTCTGGTTATGGCTGGAAAATACCTGCTGATTCTTGCAAAATATTTTTTCCTGAGATAATTCTTCCTGAATTCTACTAAAGCCCCTGAATGCTCAACAAAAAACATTGTAAGCTTCCAACATCTTCGATATAATCAGACTAGAGACCCGCAAAATCACCCGGGAGGCAGATCAAAGATGAGCAAAAATTTTTGTCCCGGAAGCTATAATTATTGGTGATTACCGGGTTCCTGAGTTGAAGGCCAAAGACAAAAGGAGGGCTTAAAATGCCGCTTAAAATTTTTCATACTGCTGATATTCACCTGGGGATGAAATTCAATGAATATCCCGCCTCAGTCCAGCAAAAATTACAGGAAGCCCGCTATGAGGTATTGAAAACCATTGCTGAAAAAGCCAGTGCTAAAAACTGCAATATCCTTGTTATTGCCGGTGACCTTTTTAATACTCCCAAGATTGAAGCCAAAAAAGTACTTAAAACAGTCAATCTGCTTGACCATTTTCAGGGGGAGTGCATTTTAATCCTTCCCGGAAATCACGACTATGCTATCGGACCTGAAAATGTCTGGCAGACCTTTGCCCGAAACAGAACCAAAAAAATGGTGCTCCTGGATGAATTTGAGCCCTATGATCTTCAGGAATACGGCCTTGATGTCACAGTATATCCAGCTCCCTGTGATAGCAGGCATTCTGAAGACAATAATCTGGACTGGATCAGGGAACTGGAAAGAAATTCTGACACCAAATTTTCCCTGGGAATTGCCCATGGAGCTCTGGCCGGGCTTTCTCCTGATATAACTGAGGCCTACTTTAAAATGACCCGGGAGGAACTAAAAAGCCTGGAAATGGATCTCTGGCTTCTGGGCCACACCCACATCCAGTATCCTGAAACTGAAAATCCTATTAACCAGAAAATTTTCAACAGCGGCACCCCTGAACCTGATGGCCTGGACTGTTCTCATTCAGGTTTCTCCTGGTACATTGAACTGGATGAGAATCATAAAACCAGAGCTGAAAAAATTGCCACAGGCAAGTTTGGTTTTCATGACATTGAATATAAAATAACCGCTGATCAGGATCTGGAAAATATAAAGAAGGAATTATTAGAACGCAATCCGACAGATAAAATAGTTAGATTGAATTTGTCCGGAGGAATTTCTGAAAGTCTCTACCAGAACATGCAGTCTTACTATGAAGAGCTTAAAAATAAGCTGGGCTATTTAAAATATGAAGATGATGACCTCTATATTAATATTACCCAAAAAACCATAGATGACAGGTTTACCCCCGGTTCTTTTCCCCACCATCTCTTAACAAAATTAAAGGATGATGAAAAAACCCTCCATCTGTCCTATGAATTTATTAAGGAGGTTCAAAAATGAGATTAAAAAGCTTTTCCACCCAGGTTTTTGCCGGGATAAATGATCTGGAAATAACCTTCTCTGAAGGTTTGAATATCCTGCTGGGACCCAATGAAGCCGGAAAAAGCACTATTGTTAATGCTATCTTTGCCACCTTGTTTAAAGAGCCCAAAATCAAATCCCGCACTAATGAAGATAAAGAGTTTAACCGGAGCTTTTTGCCTTATCCCGAAGGTGATTATATTCATGGATGCCTGACGCTCGTGGATAATGGCAGCGAGTATACCCTGGAGAAAAAATGGAGTAAAAATAATCCTTCTGTTCTGCTGGAACTGCCTGATGGCAGCAAAATTGACAGTCAGGACCGCATTGATGGATACAAACAGGAAATTCTTCTCTATGGAGAAAACACCTACAATAATATTGTCTTTGCCAAACAAAGTGAAGTTAAAACTGCTGTCAAAAATATCGCCGAAAGTCCGGAGGTAAAAAACACGGTTAATAATTTTTTGCGCAGGGCTGTCATGAAAATGGAGGGTGTGGTAACCGATGAATTGAAGGACAAAATTATTTCTGAAAAAGACCGGCTGCTGGCAAAATGGGATCTGGAGGAAGGCCGCCCCACCAATCCCGACCGGGATTATCGCAATCCCTATCAAGTAGGAACCGGGGAAATATATGAGGCCTATTTAGCAAGAGAAAAAACCCGCGAGAAAATGGAACAGGCTGAGAGGGCTGAAGAGGAATATCAGGATCTTAGTTCAGATATTACCTCTCTGGTAGCCGAGCTGCATGAGATTGAAGAAGAAATTACAGAGCTCTCTAAAATAGAGGACGATGTTTATGAGCGCGGCCAGCTGGAACCCAAATTAACAGCAAATCTCAAAGAACAAAAAGAGAGCAAAGAGATTATTGAGAAATGGCCAGAAGTTAAAAATAAAGTGGAGAAAGAAAAGGAATCTTTAAAAGAACTGGAAAATGAGCTGGATAGCCTCAACCAGGAAAAAGAAAATTTCAAAAAACACAGAGAAAAAGAGGAACTGGGAAAAAAATTAACTAAAATTCAAGATTTAGAAGAAGAGATAACTGATAAGAAAAAACTGATAAATAAATTCAATTCCCTTGATAAAAGCAAGGTGGACCGGCTGACAGCCCTGGAAAAGGATATTGCCAATGCCAAAGCTCGCCTTGAAGCCGCCCGATTAAAGGCCCGGATTAATCGGTCTGCCTATGACGATTTAACTGCAATTATGGGAATCAGCGAAGAAGAAAGTGTCAGGATTGGCGAAGAGTTTGAGGCCGATGGTTATCTTCGTATTCAAAATGAAGAAATAGATATCGAAGTCCAGTCAGCTGAAATTGACTTTGAAGATATCAAAAATAAGCTAAAGGAGGCTGCTGAGGAATATCAGGCCATACTGGAAGAATTATCAGCTCTTGAAATTGAGGATTCCGAGAAAGCCAGGGAAAAATTAAGCAGGAAAAATGAGCTCAAAAAAGATTTAAAGAGACTGCAGCAAAATATCGAGGACATCCTGGAAGGCAGGGAGTATGAAAAGCTAAAAGAAGAATATGAAAGTATTGAAGTTGAGGGAAATGTCAGGGATATTCAGGAGATTGAAAAAGAAATTTCCAAGTTAAGAGATAAGAAAATTGGTGACCTTAAAGTTAGCATTGGCACAAAAGAAGATGCCCTCAAGAACTGGCAGGATAAATATGACAGCCTGAAAAACCTTGAAACCACTCTCGAGAAAATTAACAATGAAATCCGCCGTATAGAAAATAAACTGGCAGACCTGGCTGAGGTGCCGGCCAGCTTCAACTCAGCTGATGATTTTAGATCTCATCTAAAAGATTTAAGAAAACGCAAAGAACACAAAACTGAGAAAATGAACGAGAAGAAGACCAAAATTCTCGAGGTTGAAAACAAAATGCCGGACAGCACCTGTGAAGAATTAAAACAAATTCTCCGGGATAAAGAAAGAGAATTTAACAGGCTGACCGAAAGGTCTGAAAATATTCTCAAACTGGAAAAAACCTTTAATGAAACCGTGGAAATGATGGACCGGAAATCCTTTGATCCGCTGATAAATTCCTTCAGCACCTATCTTTCTGAGTTAACTGCCGCCAACTACGAAGCTGACAGCATCAATAATAATTTTGAGATTGAAATTGTTAAAAAAGAGGAAGATAAGAAGATTCCAGTAGATATGAATATTCTCTCCTTCGGCACCTATGATGGCGTTGCGCTGGCACTCAGATTTGCCCTGTATGAAAATTTATTCCAGGATAAGCCAGGCTTTATAGTCCTGGATGACTGCCTGGTCAACCTTGATC
Organism: Halanaerobiaceae bacterium; assembly: GCA_003554685.1. Classification (GTDB taxonomy): domain Bacteria; phylum Bacillota; class Halanaerobiia; order Halanaerobiales; family Halarsenatibacteraceae; genus T1SED10-84. The sequence goes on along the minus strand of PWHA01000048.1, from coordinate 1,559 downwards.
CCCGGCGCACTGAAAATGCTATCAATTTGATTGCTGAGTTAGAAGGTAAATACCAGATAATCTACACCACCTGCAATCCGGAGACAGCAAAAAGGCTGGGCGGGAATGTTATTGAATTGTAGGTGAAATAGCTTTTAAATGATTATATTGGCTGTTTTTTGATAACAACATTGTTAGGATTAACTTCAAGGATTTTCCTGTATTTTTCAACTCTTTCATTGATTTTCACCTTAGCATGCTCTCTGTACCAGCTGATCAATTCATCTTTGATAGCTTTTTTTCTATGCTGTTCATCATGTTCTAGTTTTTCGGGATATTGAATAATGAAGCTGCCCTGATAAAGGTTGACATCAACTTTCTTAACGGACTCAGTCCCGATTGTCTTTATTCTGTATCTCCTGCCTAAATAGGGCAATTTTTCCCCACTTAAAAACTCCTGGGGTTTTGGTGGTGGTTTGATTTTATCAATCTCAGCAAGTTTTTTTAGTATCCAGGAAGATTTGTCTTGCAAAATATCTTTAATTCTTTCTTCGCCGGTATTTTCGGGTGATCTGATCGTGAGGTTTTTGTCATTGTCTATAATAATGCCTAAAGTTTTCCTATCAGTTCTAATGGTTCACCCCCAAAAACTAGCGATTAAGAACCTCAAAAAGCAAAAAAAATAATGCAAAGTCATTCCAGTAGAGAAAGCAGGACAACTTTTGATCAAAATAATTTAACAAAATAGCTGTTACACGACTCTTTCTATCATGTTAGTGCTGGTTCTTTACCACTTAGATACTTTCTGAAGTTCAATGCTGCTATTTTGAAGCTGAAAAAGATTTTTTGACGCACTAATCCCATGACAGGCATATTGTCAACATCGTAGCTTCTTCTTAAAGCAGAGGGAACACCCTCAATGCCGGCCCTTTGGTTGGTAAGTTTGTTATATTCCTCGGTGCCCATCTGTTTTCTTAACCGGCCGCTTTCGTAATCTTTTTCTGAGAAGCTAACGGAACCATGGTTTTCCCTTAAGTTAATGCGGCATTCAGCAAGTAATCCGCAATTTTCACAAACGCCTTTATCAAAGGTTGCGTAATAATCGCCATTGTCTTTAGCTTCCTGATAGTCAGGCTCTTTACCGGAAGCACAGCCTGTGATCTTATCCCGGGAATCATCAAGATCAAAGTTTTCATAGAAGGTCATCTTATCCTGAGCGGGTTTCCTGATTGTCAATTCTCCTGGTATGAACTTTATACCCCGGGATAAAGCCTCACTGGCCAGGTCAAAAGAATAGTAGGTACCGTCCATTAAAAGCTTGAGAAAATCAGAGTTCTCTTCAGCTTTTTCAACTTCCTGGTTATCATCAGTATCCTGATTAATATCTTCCTTATCTTCATTGTCAGAAGCGAGTTTTTCGATAGCATCTTCACTGAACTTTTGGTCAGAATATATATTAGGCTTTAAATCATAGGTTATTATCACGCTGTTATCTCCATCAAAATATTCCACCACATTGCCGACATAGCCGGTATTATCATCATATTTATAGCGATAAGTGGCATCAGGATCGCTGGGGT
>PWHA01000222.1 GCA_003554685.1 Halanaerobiaceae bacterium | reverse complement strand
TCTCGGCCAGATCAATTAAGGCCAATCGGAAATTCTCTAAAATCTTCTGACCATCTGAACCTAACAACCTGCTGATAAAATTGTTTGGTTCTGCTCTGCCTGTTAGATAATCGCTAAAATCAGCTTTAGGTTCAAGCTCTGGAAGGGGACCCAGGGTTATTAAAAAACCAAGAGGGGCATCAAAGGTGAATCCTCTATTGGTCAATTGCTGAGCAATTTTTACAGCCTCATGTTCTTTATAGTCTGCAATAAAGTTCTGGAGATCCTGAAAGTACTGATTGCCGTCACCCTCCGGCCCCACTCCTTTTCGCTCTATCCAGGTTGTTTGTGATAACACACCGGCTAGAAGCTCTACTTCCGGAGTTATCTGAGCATAAACTCCTGCTGGCAGACCTTCATAATTAACCGGGCTATAAAGATCGTTAGTCTGAACAGCAGGACTTAAGATTGTGAAAAACAATAAAAATATAATGATAAAAGACACTTTTATTTTTTCTTTCACTTGACCTCACCTCATAGCCATTTAAAGTTAGTCTGTACCTCAGGCAAAATTATAGTTGTCTTGATACATAACAGTTGCTTGCAATTTTTTTGATATCTATTTACATTGCATTAAATCGAAGTTGATGAAATGTCCCAGTTATAATCACTGGCATGGCAATAATCCCGATAAAATTTAACAGAGAATTGCATTTTTTAGAGCAATTATTTTTTATAAATATCAAATTATACCGTAAGTATACAATTCTACTGCGCACCTGTCAATATGCGCAGAAAAAAATTCTATCCGGTTATCTTGACAGTTAAAAAAATGTAATATATAATATGAACATGAATTCATATTCATATATTTAATATAATCAAAGATCTATATTCAAAAGATCTCTAAAAGATCTCTAGTTAATAGATATACAGAAGGGGAAATAATATATGCCCAAGGACACCTTTTATAATTTACCTCAAGACAAACAAAAAAGAATCATAGAAGCTGCCATCGATGAGTTTGCCGCCCATTCATACCACAAAGCAAGAGTCACTGCAGTTGCAAAAAATGCCGGCATTTCCATCGGTAGCTATTATCAGTATTTTGAAGATAAAAAAGATTTATTTAAATATATAATAGATCAAACCGCAACAAAAAAAATTAATTATATTAATCAGGATATTATGAGGAATGAAGAAGATTATAGTTTTTTTGAGATCCTTCGCGAAACCTATTTAAGCGGAATGAAATTTGCTAAAGAAAATTCCCGACTGGTAGCCATAGGTAATAAGTTATTGAATAATAAAGAGCTTCAGCAGGAAATCTGGCAGGACCAGAAGGATAAAAGCACAGATTATTTTAAAAACTTATTATTAAAGGGTCAAAATAATGGAGAGATTGACCAAGAAATAGATGTAGAGCTGATTGCTAGATTGTTAACCGGCCTCCACCATTCACTAGTAGATATTATTTATAAGGATAATAAAATTTTTCCTGAAAATTTTGCGAATGAAATGGAAATAATTGATAAAATGCTCTATTTTATTAAAAATGGTTTAAAGAAACACAGTTAAAAAGCGGAGGTGACGGCATGTCAATTATTCAGGTTGAAAATGTTACCAAGACTTATAAAAGTGGAAAGGGAATTTTTGATATATCTTTTAGTGTTGATCAGGGAGAGGTTTTTGGTTATTTAGGTCCCAATGGAGCTGGAAAAACAACCACTATCCGTCAGTTAATGGGGTTTACCAATGTTGATCAGGGAAGGTGTTTAATCAGGGGCATGGATACCCGCCTTCAGGCAGAAGAAATACAAAAATTTGTTGGTTATATACCAGGAGAAATTGCTTTTTTTAATAATATGACCGGCAAACAGTTTCTTGATTTTATCAGTCAGATGAGAAAACAGGCTAAATCACGAACAGCTGAGCTTGTAACCAGATTTGAACTGGATGTAAAACCAAAAATAAGCAAAATGTCCAAGGGAATGAAGCAAAAAGTAGCTCTCACTGCTGCTTTTATGCATGACCCCGAAATTTATATTCTCGATGAACCAACCAGCGGTCTGGATCCTTTAATGCAAAAAACATTTATTGAGCTTATTCTGGAAGAAAAAAAACGCGGCAAAACGATTTTAATGTCCTCACATAGCTTTGAGGAAGTTGAACGCACCTCTGACCGAGCCGGGGTAATTCGTGAAGGAAGGCTGGTAGCTTTAGAGGATGTCAATTCCCTAAAAGCTGCCCAGAGAAAGGCCTTTATTGTGACCGTTGTTTCTTCCGGTGAAGTTGAACTATTACAGAACAGCAATCTGGAAATTTCCAGAATAACAGGAAATCAGGTAGAGATCATTATCAGTTCAAATTATGATGAGTTTATCCGGGTCCTAACAAAATGCAGCGTGAAAGGCCTGGATGTGCTGAATCAGAATCTGGAGCAGGCATTTATGAAATACTACGGTCGGGAGGCAGAAAAAAATGAATAAGACATTGTTTAAGCAGACAAGCAAATCTAACTGGATAATTGGAGTCATCATTTTTGCTGTTATGATGATGTATCTCTCAATAATAATTTCGATGTTTGACCCTGAAAACATGGAAGGAATTATGGCAATGCTGGAAACCATGCCTCAGGAGTTAATGGCAGCAATGGGCCTGACCGAACTGGGAGTTACCTTAACATCTTTTGTTGTCAGTTATTATTATGGCTTTCTTGTTATCATGTTCCCCATGATATACAGTATTATAGTAGCTAACAGGCTGATTGCGGCCCATGTGGAAAGAGGTTCCATGGCCTATTTGCTGGCAACTCCCAATTCTCGCTTAGAAATTGTGATTACCCAGGCACTTTTTCTTATACTGAGTATCACAGTATTATTTTTATTTGTCTTTCTGGCAGGCATAATATTCAGTGAGATCCTGTTTCCCGGACACTTGGAGATTGGTTCCTTTTTACTCGTGAATCTAATTACTCTTTTATTATTTTATGCTGTTAGTGGTATCTCCTTTTTCTTTTCCTGTTTATTTAATACCACCAGAAAATCACTGGCCTTTGGAGCGGGTGTTCCTGTAGCTTTTTTTGTTCTTGATATGCTTTCCAATGTTAGAGACCAGTACTCCTGGATCGGTAACTTTTCGTTATTTTCCCTTTCCGATCCCCTTAGAATAGTCGAAGGTGATGCGGTGATTTCTATTAGTATTGTTGTCCCGCTACTGATAGCCCTGATGACCTATACTGCTGGAATAATAATTTTTAATCGCAAAGATTTACCCATATAAAAATCAAGCTCGGCCAAAAAGATCCGCCAACTGATAAGATCAGTTATTTGATGGCTCTTTGCTATTTAATCAGGTCTTCGAGTCAGTTTTAGATCTCCTGTACTTAGTTAATCCCTTCCAGCCGTTGAGTCAGTTCCAGCTCCCCAGTTCTTAGTTGCTCCCCTTCAACCACTGAGTCAGTTTCAGCTCCTCAGTTCTTAGTTGCTCCCCTTCAACCACTGAGTCAGTTTCAGATCATTAGTTCTTAGCTAATCTCCTCCAGCCTTTGGGTCAGAATCAGATCCTCCATTGCTATCTAATCCCCATCATCTTCTGGGCCTGCTCCAGGGTTTCCCCGGCAATAGCCTCCGCCCTTTTCCTGCCCTGCTGCAGAACATCTTCCAGGTAGCTTTCATCAGCAACAATTTTCTTATAGCGCATCTGAATCGGCCTCAAAGTTTCAACCACCACTTCCGTTAACTCTTTCTTCAGAAAACTATAATTTTTACCGGCAAAAAACTCTTCTACTTCCTTCCGGGGCTTATCGGTCAGAGCCTGATAAATAACCAGCATGTTCCTGATTCCGGGAGAGGCCTCGGCAAACCGGGTTTCTTTTTGGGAATCGGTGGTCGCACCCATGATAGTTTCCCTGATCTCTTCAGGAGAATCAAGCAGTCCGATAGAATGTTCGGCTTTTTTCTCGCCCAGACTCTTGCTCATCTTATTATCGGGATTATCCATTCCCATGATCCGGGCCCCGCTTTCCCGAATCATCGCCTCCGGCAGCTTAAAAACCTCCCCAAAAAGGTGATTAAACCGCCCGGCAATATTCCTGGTGATTTCAATATGCTGCTTCTGATCCTCACCGACCGGAACCAGGTCAGTCTGATAAAGCAGAATATCAGCCGCCATCAGGGCAGGATAGACGAAAAGCCCGGTCCCCACGGTTTCCAGCTGACTGGACTTACTCTTATACTGAGTCATCCTCTCCAGCCAGCCCATGGGAGTAACGCAGCTCAGCAGCCAGGTTAGCTCGGCATGTTGGGTCACCCGGGACTGGACGAAGATGGTGGACTCTTCGGGATCCAGCCCGCAGGCCAGATAAAGAGCCGCCACCTCCCGGATCTTACCCCGCAGATAATCTGGCTCAATATTTTCCGGAATCGTGAGAGAATGGAGATCAACAATGCAGAAAAAGTTATCATATTTGCTCTGATTTTTCACCCAGACGCTGATAGCCCCCAGGTAATTGCCTATATGCAGTTTTCCGGTTGGCTGGATACCGGAAAAAACTCGCTTCTGTCTGGCATTGTCTGTTTCCATCTTTGTATCATTCCTTTCATTTGCTTTTCTTATTTTCTTTTATTCAAACTTTCATTTCCTCAGCAAAAATCCAGCGGCCAGAGCGGTTACCGGAATAGCCAGCACCAGACCAAGAGTTCCGGCGATGCCACTCAAAATCTCAGAAGCCATAAAATCCATGTTGATAATCCTGAGCCAGTGAATTTGATTCTGCAGCAGAAGCAGCAGGAAAGGAATAGCACCTCCTACATAGGCCAAAATCAAAGTGTTGGCCATTGTCCCCATGACATCCCGGCCCACCTCGATCCCGGCAGCGGTCAGTTCTCTGAAGCCAATAGCAGGATTGGCTTTTTTAATATGAAAGGCGCTGGAAGCCACCGACATACCGACATCGGTAATGGCGCCTAAAGCCCCGATGATAATCCCGGCATACAGCAGACCGGTAATATCCAGGGTCTCCTGACCCACCGCCAGCATCTGAGCCTCCTGGGTGCCCAGACCGGTTAAATTGGACAGATTTCCGATATAATAGGCCATGATCCCGGCAGCTATTACCCCAGAACCGGTTCCCAGTATGGCTGCTGCTGTTTTAGCATTGAAGCCGCCGATGATAATTAAAATTACAGTAATAATTATGAGTGCACTCAAAGTAGCCACCGGAATGGGCGGATAGCCCTCCAGCATCAGGGGCAACATCACCCGGATGATTATCACTCCGGTAATTACAAGGGTAATGATCGTCTTCAGCCCCTTAATTTTACCGACAACTAAAAGAGCAGCCCCCAGCAAAATGCCGGCCCAGAGGAGACCGCGGTCCCGGGCTATATCCTGAAGATGGAACTCCATTTCTCCTTCCTGCTCAAAGCCCACCAGGATAACCTGCATGCCCTCTTCCAGAATAATATCAAGAAACCTGTTATGTTCCTCATAGTAATTATCTATGGTCACAAAATCCCCGGCATGGGGGCCGCTGGTAATCTTAACTTCAGCAGTCTGATTCAAACCCCGCTGGGTAGAGTAGCCCTCCACCTCCAGCACTTCACCGCGAAAATAATCCTCTTCCACCGGTCCCGGGATTCCCTCCTGATCTGTTTGAGGAATTTCTTCCTGACCTGGCTGGGAAACCTCTTCCTGACCTGTCTCAGAGGCTTCATCCTGATAGGAAATGAAATATTCTTCCTGATCAATCTGTTCGTCCTCTGGATTAACCTCCCGATCAGCATCAGTATGTAGATCCTGTCCCGCTTCGGCCATCTTCACCTGCCTATTTACAGAAGACTCTACCAGGCTTATCCCGGTCTCCACCGCTGGCTCTCCAGCAGATACTGCAGCAGTATCTGCCATTGCTGTTAGAACTAACAGCATAGATAGTAATAATATCAGCATAATTCCTGGTAAGACTTTAACAGATAAAGCATTTCCAGTCGAGGTCATTTTTAGTGGCAGCGATTCTTTTATTGTTTTTGGCAATTTAATTCAGCCTCCTTGAATATTGTTCCTGGCAATTTAATTCAGCCTCCTTGGAAGTTTATTATTTTGCACTGTTTTGTACTGAATAGCAAAATTATCACCATTTTGTTCTGAATAGCAATATCTCGCACAGTTTTAACACAGATAAGATCAGCAGTTCTCCCGGTCTGGCAGCTCGTCAGGAAAGAGAATATTCAGCTCACCGATAATAGATGTTACTGAATAAAATTATACCCGGTATGCGTATATACATGTCAGCAGAAATTATTGTGTCTTAAGTATAAATTAATTTTATCTTAACTGTCAAGTTTTTAGCTATTAATTTTCCGCTATCTGCTTAAACTTTACCCTTTCTTTCTCCAGTTAGTGCCGGTTTCTGCCAGCAATATTGACAAAATAAATGAAATTTGTTAGGATTAAGACAGAATAAAACCACTACAGGGTATCAGTATAGCATCTCAGATCCCTAAAATGATAACTCAGCAATCTGGTAAGCATGAGATTATAAATTATGAAGATGATAGCTAAGCAATATGTTGAAGCGTAGGGATGATAAATCAGCAAAATAATATAGCATGGAAATGATAAAGCATGAAAATATTGAAGCTTGGGAATGATGGTCAGCAAGATAATAAAGGATGAAAATAATAAAGGATGAAGATGATAAATTATGACAATGATAAATTATGTGAATGATCAATAATTAGGATGATAAATGATGAGAAAAAATAATATTAATGCTAATGATCAGAAAAGAATCCTGCTTAATATAGGAGGTATGAGCTGTTCATTCTGCACCGAAAGCATTAAAAAAGCGGTAGGCAGATTGGGTGGTGTCAGCAGCGTTAATGTCAGTTTGGCCCATGAAGAGGCTCTGGTAGTATATGATGAGGACCATGTCAGCGTAGATGAAATCAAATCAACCCTGACCGACCTGGGTTATACCGTCCGTGATCCCGATAAGGTAAAAAAGTTTAAGGAACAGCAGGTCGAAATAGCTTCTGCCAGAAAAAAATTATTTCTTTCTGCTTACATTGCAGCGATTACCCTGTTATTTATGCTGGCCATGTGGGCTGGATATTATGATTACTGGTTTGCCTGGCTGGGAATGATTTTTGCCCTGATGGCAACATTTGGCCCCGGCCGGTATATAATTAAAAAGGCCCTATCATCACTGCAGAGAGGCATATTAAATCAGCATGTACTGCTGGAGTTTGCAGTTTTCGCTGCCCTTACCGGTGGGGTTTTGGGATTTTATAATGAGGAATTTCCTTCTTTTGTTTTCTTCGCTGTGGCAGTTTTTCTTAACACCTATCACATCCTTTCAGGTTATATTTCCCTGGTTGTTCGAGTTAAAAGTTCTCAAGCAGCCAGACGGTTAATGGACCTTCAACCCGATACTGCCAGTGTAATTACAGATGAAGGCGAGCAGGAATT
>PWHA01000151.1 GCA_003554685.1 Halanaerobiaceae bacterium | reverse complement strand
GGCAGAACATCGGCTCCTTTGAGAATGGCCTTATCGGCATTCAGATAGCGGGCATCACCGGTCTGGCAGAAAATATCCACCGGCTCCAGCTTGAGCTTAAGCTCATATTCCCGGACAATAACCTCGGTGCGGGATTGATCCCGGCTTAAGGCCACGGCATCCAGAGCCGCCTGGGTCAGGCCGTAGCGCAGGGCAGTATGGAGCCGCCTGCCTTCAATTTCAATTCCCTCAATCAAACCGGCCAGCTTTCGGAAACTGCTGCAGTCTCTCCCCTGCAGCACCGGTCTAATTTTATCTTCCAGATCAGGAATAAAATCCCGGCTGAGAAAGAGGGGATCCCGGCCACCGGCCCCGGAATACTGCACTGCAGCACAATCTCCGCCAGCAACCTGACCTTCAGAAAGAATAAACTCTACCGAAATCGACTCACCGGCCTGACGGACAGCTGAAAAACCGTGGGTGGCCGGGTCACCTGCATAGGCAGAGCCGTTCTCCCGGGCACCCTTTTTGATGGCCTTCTGGTCATCAAAATAAAAACCGGTCAGTCCCGGGGAGGCAATTACATCTTTGATTACAGTCATCTTCTCACCTACTCCCGAGGTCGGCCGATCAGCATGCCCTTGCCGATAGCGTAGATATCATCAATAACCATCTGAAAACTGGCTTCCCGTTCTTCAAATTCTCCCCGTTCAGCCAGCTTGTTATCATGGAATTCCATAATTTCGCTATCAAAGGGCAGTTCACCGGAATCCAGATAGCGGACCGCTCCATTGTTATCTCTAGCCGGCAGGACCCGGCCGGAATTGTACCTGCTGGGAGCAAAGGGAATATCGAGAATGCCGGCCTCAAAAGAACGGATAACCCCCTGACACCAGTCTCCCTCACCAATTTCCTTAACCCGCGATAATATCTGAGCAACTTCCTGCCTGATCATCTGCTTCTCCCTGTCCAGCTTTTCGCCCTGGTCAAAGCTCTGCTCCTTCATCATATTAACAACCTGCTTGGTAGCTTTCAGCCCATCGGCGTTGGCTTCCTTGGTGGGAATGCCCATGGCTTCATGGGGAGTTTTAACAATAACTTTAGTTGCTCCGCTTAAGGCTGCAGTGGCTGCTCCCCAGCTGATGACGGCATAGGCTTTGGCTTCATCCTGGGGAAAACCTCCCATCCACTGATGAAAGACAGTCGAGATAGTTATATCAGAATAACCCTCAGAGCTAAGATATTTTTCCGCCAGTTCTTCCAGGGTATCAATTGCAGCTATATCCTGAACCATATTTCCGTTCTGGCTGCAGCCCAGGCTGAGGTATTTAACCCCCTGTTCAGCTGCCAGCAGGGCTTCCAGAATGGCAACAGCATGAGAAGTGGAAGGAGGAATCAGAGTACCGGTCAGAGGACCGAAAGGTTCCCGGTTAATATCTATTCCCCTTTCCTGATAGAGTCCCACCAGCCGGTCAACATACTGCCAGTCCCTGAGAGTTTTTTCCAGGGAAACTTTTTTAGCATAGGGTATATTGTAGGAGATCGGACCACCTTCGAAATCGCTAAAACCGCCAGCCAGGGTAATTTCAGCCAGCAGCCGGGAATCAGGGGTGCCGTGCCTGACCTGCAAAGGCACCTCGATACTTTCAATAACATCCCGGCAGACTTCCACCCCGTGGTTTACTGCTGGAAAGCCATTCAGCATCGAGCGTTCCTCATGACGGCTTTCCTCTATCCCCCGGTCGGCTTCCCGATACTGGTTCTGCCTGGTATAACTGTCAATGGTGGTGGGCAGCACATCGGCCTCCCCTTCCTGATGGAGAAAGGTTAAAAGTTCTTTAAGTTCCTCAGGCAGGGCAACGCCGGCGCGAGGCTGGGTTAAAGTTTCCCCCTTTTTAAGGGCCTGCTGCAGGCGGTTGACCATGTTTTTTTCAGCAGCAAGGCTGCTGTGATATTCCAGAGCTTCCGCAAGATCCACCCGCTGACCGGTTGGCCAGCCGGCCAGGACCTCCGGCCTCATCGCTAAAAAGTCATCTTCCGGGATTTTGTAGTTGGTTGGCTTTTTCATGGTTAATTTTTTTCCTCCTGGACAATCTCTTTGAGATATTTTTGCAGTATTCTTAAAGCTGTATCTGCTTCTACTTCAGCCAGCAAGCCGGCTGCTGCCAGCAGGTAATCATCATCAAGATAAAAATCGGGCGCACGGGGAGTCAGTTTTTCCTCCTCCACCTGGTTTTTTTGAAGTATTCCGGCCAGAACCAGTTCCGGATTTTCATTATGTACGATAATGCCGCCGGTTCCGATTACATTTTTTATTCCGGTTAAATCCTTTCCCACCTGAATAAAACTGGCTCCCTGAGCAGTATAAATAGTTCTTATATAGCCAGCATGACGGGAGGTTGCTAGCCGGACAGCTTCCCGGCCCAAAATATTTTCCAGCTCAGTTTCCTCCTGAGATTCCGGAAGATATTCCGTTTTCTGACAGACCTTATTAACATAATCCTCCAGCTGCTGCAGCTCAAGTTCTTTATTATAAAGACTCTGATAGAGCTGCTGCCAGCGGTTTGGCTTCACAGCCTGAAACAAATCTCCGGCACAGTAACGCATGCCCAGATCACCCTCTACCGTTCGTTTTAAAAAGGGCTCCTCCAGGCCCCGCTGGCTCACTCCCGAGCGGGTTGGGGTTCCTGCAGCTGCACTGTGGATATCGGTGGTGGCACCGCCGATATCTACCACCAACAGCTCACCCCAGCCCTCTTCTCCAGAGGTGCCCCGCGCTAAAATTTCGGCTGCCCTGAGCACGGCAGCCGGGGTGGGCATGACTACATCATCAATCAACTCTTTCACCCGGTCCAGACCACGGGCCTTAACAATCCTTTCCAGAAAGATTTTCCGGATCAACTGACGGGCCGGTTCGATATTCAGTTTTTCCAGCTCCGGCATGACATTTTCCGTAAGATAAAATTCCTTTTCGCCTTTATCCAGCAATTCTGCCACCCGGTCGGCAGCGGATCTGTTACCGGCTACCAGGATAGGTTCTTCAACCTGTGAGTCAGCCAGGAGTCTGGCATTATGGAGAATTATTTCCTGATTGCCACCGTCGGTGCCGCCTGCCAGCAAAATAATGTCAGCCGCCAGGTCCTCCAGTTCGGCTACATCCCTCTCAGTTAGTTCATAACTGTAGGTTTTAACTACCCGGCTGCCGGCTCCCAGAGCAGCTCTTCGGGCTGCCTCAGCTGTCAGTCCCGGCACCAGACCGATGGCGGCAATTCTTAAACCTCCGGCAGCGCTGCTGCAGGCCAGCCGGTAGTCAGCCTGCTGCCAGCCAGGGATGTTATCCAGGGCCTGCTGCAGACCGAGATTAACATCTTTGCTGACGGTAGTGCTGGACTGTGATCTGGCCAGGAGCTCGGCCCTCTCCAGATCAAAACAAGCTACTTTGGTATAGGTGCTGCCGATATCAATCAAGAGAGCTGACGACATCTTTGCTTTCCCTCTGTTCGACTAAATCCTGCCATAAGTCATCGATTGCTTCCTGGGGTCTGGTACCCGGTGGATAGGCCCGGTCATAACCCATATCGAGGAAAAGATCCTTTACCCCTTCCCAGGAGCGTTTGCCGATAACCAGATTGCCTCCCACATAAAGTAATATATCTGTAATTCCAGCCTCCACACATTTATCACGCAGCCCCCGACAGTCCATTTCGCCGTGACCGTAGAGAGAAGAAACCCAGATGGCATCGGCTCCTGTTTCAACTGCTGCTTCTACGAATTCCTGCTGTGATGACATTACTCCAATGTTAACCGCTTCAATTCCTGCTTCATCCAGGGCATACTCCAGGATTTGATTGCCTATGGCGTGCACATCGGCTCCGATTACACCCAGCACTACCGTGGGAACTCTGTTTTGATTCATTGCTATCACCTCTGCTTTAGTTAGTTAAATTTTTGATCTGGTAAATAAGTTAATGATTACACAATAAAAGACCGGAGCAAAAAAGCTCCGGTTTTATTCAAAGATTATTGGCTTTTTAAATTTCAGCGTCATTTTAACCAGCCTCTTTCCTATTTCCTGACAGGACAGCTAACTGCTGTTATCAAGACTTAACTTCTGTTATCCAGACTAAATATATCACTCATCCTGCTGCTCTTCATTTTCTTTCTCTACAATATCATAATTAAAAGTATAATTCAACGTTAAATCCAGATGTCCGGCTAACGTTTCTATTTCTTCTCCTTCTATTAAAATATAAACCTGCTGGATCCCCGGCACAGCAGTCATAGTATTAACTATGGAATAAACAGTCATCCGCTCTCCGGCACTGCCTCCCGGATGCTGGTCCCGGAGTATATGGTTAAAATCCAGATAGGCAGTTTCGTTCTCTCGAACAATCTCCCGAATTTCTGTGCCCTCCGGTATGGTTCTCACCAGATCTTCTTCCTGGGGCCCGGCAATCAGCTCCTGCAGTACTTCATAATAAAAGTCCTCTCCCGGGACAATTCTTGTTTCCGGTTGTAAATACATGGCATCAGGAGTGGCAAAATACAGCTCTACCTCCTGTTCTCCCGTGGGCACCGGGGGTTCAGGGTCCGGTCTCATGACCAGAAATATCAGCAGCAGTGCCAGCAGGACTATCAATATTGCTCCTGCCCTAGTTAATTCTTTCTTTCCCAGCATCATAATCCTCCCCCTCAAGGATGCTATCCCTGTATTTTTGAATGCCCTCAGCTATTGATTCAGCAGCTCTTTCTCTGAAACTGGAACTGCCCAGCAGTCTTTCTTCTTCGGGATTAGACAGGAAACCAATTTCCAGCAGAACAGCCGGCATTTCGGTTTCCCGGATCACAGTAAATCTATCAGTTTTAACCCCCCGGTCGGTCAGTCGCAGCTTATTTACCATACTGTTCTGCATGGTCCTGGCCAGATAATAGCTGTCGGATTCCCGGCCCCGGCCGTAATAGGTTTCCAGGCCCCCCACAGCCGAACGGGTAGCGGCATTGGAATGAACGCTGACAAAAATTTCAGCACCGGCTCGATTGGCAATTTCAGCCCTTTCATAAAGAGAAATAAAGCTGTCATCATTGCGGGTCATTATCACGTCAAAACCTCTATCTTCCAGCAAAGCGGCAGCTCTGAGGGAAATATCCAGAACCACTTCGGATTCGTTTAAGCCATTGGGGCTCACCGCTCCAGGATCAAAACCCCCATGGCCGGGATCCAGTACCACGATATTCTCAAATTCCTGAATTTCCTGGGTTGACAGGCTGAGCATAATTTCACTGGAGGGCGTATCCGTCAGAAGCTGGTGACTGTGATAATCATTGAGTTCAAAGACAATCCGGAATTTTCTTTCTCCTCCACTTATTATAATACCGGTCCTGATTTCATCGATAATACCTTCCGGTTCAGGTAGTTCAAAATCATCCAGTCTGTTCTCCAGATCCATACCGCTGATATCCACAGCAATTCTATAGGGATGGGTAAATCTGCGCACCTCATATTCAGCTTCCCCGGATAGCTGGATTCTCAGGCCAAGCATCTGGGCCTGCTGACTTATAGCAATATCCCGGAGCCTGTTTTCCAGCTGAATGGTATGGAGAAAGGTGCCGTCTTCCCTTTCTACCGACTGCCAGTTATAGCCTGAGCTTTCTTTTAGTTCTGCCACCAGCCTGACAGTCTGGCTGTCAAAACGGGAGGTCCTTATTTCTTTAATCATATCATCTTCAATTTCCAGACTGGAAGCCATATCATTATCCCGGGTGGTATTCAGCATATTGATAACCAACCTGGGCGGTTCTCTCAGGGAAAATATTTCCGGCTTTGCCTCGGTACTGGTTACGAAGGAAATTTCTCCCGGCCGGTAATCAAGATTACCAACTACATTCTCCTCGGTAGGGTAAAAAACCAGCTTATGTGGTTCAACATCCTCAGCAATACCTAAATAGCTGTCCTCCTTAAGTTCCAGCACAACCCTTAAAACTACCGGATCTTCTTTAAACTGACTCAGGCGAACATCCTCCACATAATCATTATCATCCAGCTCTAAATCAACTTCACTCAGCATTAAATCGGGAATATCAATCACCATTCTCCGGGGGTTATCATATAGAAATACCTCCGGCCTTTTCATTCCTGCATTGGCCTCTATTTCCAGAAAATCATCACTATCCCAGCTGACATTAACCAGCATCGGCAGAAAATTAACCACAAGATTGCCGGCCCTCTCCTCAATTCCACCATCCCGGCGGTAGGGAATGGGGTTCTGGCTGGAAATAATAAATCTCAAACGGGCCTCATTGGCGCTTTCCCGTACCCTGAGGGTAAAGTTACGATCAGAAATATTATCTATAAAATCATCGGCCAGGGCTGCCTTATCAATTTCTATTTCAATGGAGTAGGAATCATCGGTGGGATTAATCCGGTAGGGTGTAATCTTGTCCATATCCAAAACCAGCTGCTGTTCCTCGGTGCTCCAGTAGGCTTCATGGATCCTGGTATCGGGCTGAAATATGTAGTATTCACCTTCCTCTTCATCAGTCAGGTAGCCGAAACCCCTAACCACCTCTTCCAGGGGAACATAACCAGTTTCATCAATCAGCTGAGCCGGAACTCCAGAGGATTCAGTCCTGCTGTTAATTTGATAGTAGTTGCTGCCTATCATCAGTATCAGGGTATCATCCGAGTTTTCCAGAGTAATTGTTTCCAGGGCCTCCTGCCACTCCAGTTCAAGATCCAGTAGATCGGCCAGCCCCCGGGCCTGAACTAAGATATTACCACCATCCTCTTCAGGAGCCAGTTTTTCAGTTATGTCTTCCCCATGATAATAAATAGATATTTCCCCGGCCTGAAGAGCCGGACTGGCCAGAAATATAAGTAACAAAACAAAAAAACCCAGCATGATTCTCTCTCCTGTTTTACTACCTGACATGGCAGAACCCCCTTTCCAGCAAGTTCCAGAAATAAAATTTAACAATCCCTGTTAAAGAAACCAGATTAACCTGTTAAAGAAACCAGATTAAAAAGAGTAACTATTTGGTTGTTTAATATAATTCAAGATAAAAAGAAGTTTTCCTGCTATAACTCTTGAAAATTCATAGATTTTAAGCTGTTTTTTGTTTTTAAAGCAATTTTTCTGGTCATATTCAGCAAATAGGCCAAAAAAGAACCCTCCGCCGAAAGCAGAAGGTTAACAGATTTTTTAAAATCCAGCAAAATTTATTTAAAATATCTGTTAATACATGGTAAGATTTCATGCCCATTAATGCACACAAGTAGGATATGAAAATAATACTTCAAATTTTCAAGATGAATTATGCAAAATTTTCAAATGAGGTCCCGGGAAGGTTTATTCCTGAAATCTCAGATTAAATTCTTCCGCTCTCTCATTGTACTCTTCAGCAAATTGATTGAAACTGCTGATCTCCTGCCTGACATCCAGAACCTCCCAGACCTTCAGAGCAGCAAAGATCAGATAATAGGG
>PWHA01000213.1 GCA_003554685.1 Halanaerobiaceae bacterium | reverse complement strand
GAATCTAAAATTGAACCGGTTGATCTGGCCAACCTTTTCGCCTTCCTGGCGGTGCTGGTTACCCTGATTGTCTTCATGGGGGTTTACCGGATGGCCGCCATGATCGCAGCTGTCAGGGTGCTGGTGGGTTTAATTGTTTTCCTGACCGTCGTTTTTATCCAGCAAAATTACCGCAATCTAAAGGGAGCGGCTGGTATTAAGACCTTCTTCAGGCCCTATTTAAAATCCATTGACACCCTCTCCAGTTTGGGTGCAGATCTGGCCGTACTTCTTTCCCTGCTGGGAATTCTGGCCGGTTCTCTGACAGTTACCGGCATTCCCACCAAGGTAGGAGCGCTGCTGGTTCAGGCTGCCGACTTCCATGTTGCTGCAGTAGTATTTATCGCTTTCCTGTTCGGTTATCTGCTGGGAATGGGCCTGCCCCCTTCTCCTGTCTATATTATGGTGGCACTTGCTGTGGCGCCTACCATGATTAGACTGGGCCTTGACCGCTGGGCGGTACACTTTTTTGCCTTCTTTATCGGCGTCTTCGGGCACCTGTCTCCTCCAACTTCACTGACAGCAGTGGTGACTTCCAAAATTGCAGAGGCTGACTATACCCGAACAATTATCAAATCACTGCAGTACTGCCTGCCCCTGCTGGTATTAATGCCTGCCGTCTTTACCAGGTCTGACCTGGTTGTCACGGTAGGAGCACCTCAGTTCAGGGCCTTTTTGATAGTTTTAATTGGCACCCTGGGATTAACCTTTGCCCTGCATTCAAAATATATACTAAAAAGAAAATATGATCTTCTGCTCCGCACTCTAATATTTCTCGTCTCCGGCCTGGTTATCTTTCATCCAAATATTACTATAGCCTATTTCGCCATTATCCCCACAATAGCTTTTATAGTTTACGGAGCAATCCTGTCCCGGAATGGCACCCTGAAGCATATTGCTGAAGTTCGCCGGAAAGAAAAAACTTTGAGAAAAAATACAGCCCGGTAATAACATTGAAATTACCGGTTTGGGTATAATTTTAGGTATACTACAGTCCCATCAGGGGCTGACTATGATTATCCATTTTGGCCCCTCATTATGATGGCTGAAATTTGGGTGGCCGCCAAAATCCTGCCAACTCACCCGAACTTCTGAGGTTAGGGCAGGTTCATGGATGATAAAGCTGCCATCACTTTCATAACCCACTATTACAACTATATGTCCGTAACCAGGCAGCTCTGTTGAAGTCCAGACAGGACTGCCTTCAGCTATGGCCTGCCTGATGTCATCTTCAGCAGGTTTTCTATTTTGATCAGCATATTTATAAAGGCCGATAAATTCGGTGTTCAAATTATGTTTATTGAAATAGTCAACTACCCTTAAGGCCCGGGCCAGACCATCTGCTTTCCAGACCCTGTTTTCTCCGCTGCCGCGGTGAATATATCCCCAGGCTCCGGCTCCCACCCTTCCCGGGTGGTGATGACTCAAATCAGTAACAAGGTCAAAGCTGTAACCTTCTGTATTTTGATATTCTCTGCTGACATATTTGCCATATTCCTGATATTGATTACCCAATCTTTCAAAGTAGGCTGCTATCATAACAGCCGAAGCGGCCCCGCAGGCCCAGGCTCCATCAAAACCGGTAAAACCGGTCCACTGATTTTTAAAACCTGTATCCCTAATCTGATGGATATAGGGAACCTCCAGTATTATTTCTTTCTGCCTGTTTTCTATAATCTCCCGGTCTTCAGCCTGCTTTTCTCTCATAAGACTGTCGGAAGTAGAGATATGGACATCGCTTATCGGCATAATTTCTTCTTCTATGACTGCTGCAGCTTTTAAGCTGCATACAACAAAATCACCGAAAATTAAGGCCACAAGCAGAATCGCCGTCATAAAAAGTGAAGTGGCCAGATTTTTTCTGGAAAATCTGATTCTCTTCACCTCCCCGGATCACAAACATTTTATTTATCAATTTTCTGGTAAACTGATAAGAAGTTAACCTCATTGAAAAAATATAGTTTTCTAAACCGCTAAGTAAAACAGCAAAAATATAAAACCTAAAAATTTTCCCCAATTTTATAGAATATATAATAGGATTTCTTAGAAGAGTTTCTCTGGAATGAAGATTAAGATTTATTAAACTTACATACCTTAAATTCTCTCTCTACCGATGAAATCCTGCAGGTATTTAGTGGTAAAAATAGTGGTAAAATTCAGCAGTAAGATTTAATAGACCTGAAATTAAACCAGGAAACAGCATTATCAGGTATTATCAAACAAGAACATCAAGGAAGGAAAAAGAAAAACTTTCTGGAATTAAAGGTTAATGGAGTGTGATAAAATTGGCCCATAAAACAGCAAAATCCTCCTATAAAAAACTGGAGGAGAGGTTAAACCAGTTTCCCCAGGGAGCACCGCCCTCGGAAACTTTATATAAGATATTAAAAATCCTGTTCACTGAAAGGGAAGCGGGAATAGTTGCTCGCCTTCCAATTAGACCCTTTACCGTTGAAAAAGCCAGCAGAATACTGAAAAAGAAACCTGAAGTAACTGAGAAAATTCTTGATGAGCTGGCTGGCCGAGCAATCCTGCTGGACTCCCGGGATCAGGGGGTAAAAAAATATGTTCTTCCACCTCCGATGGCAGGTTTTTTCGAATTCTCAATGATGAGAGTCCGGGAGGATCTGGATCAAGAACTGCTGGCTGAACTTTACTATCAATACTTAAATGTGGAAGAGGACTTTATCAAGGAACTTTTCTTGAGCACCGAAACCAAGCTGGGCCGGGTTTTTGTTCAGGAGGAGGTGCTGTCTCAGGATAATCTGGTACATATACTTGATTTTGAGAGAGCCAGCCACATAATCGAAGAGACCGATCATATCGGCATCAGCACCTGTTACTGCCGGCATAAAATGCAGCATGCCGGCAAAGCCTGCGACAATCCTCTGGAGATCTGCATGACCCTTAACTCTACGGCAGATTCTTTAATACGCCACGGTCATGCTCGAAGGGTCGAGACTGAAGAATGTCTGGAACTTCTGCATCGGGCCTATGAGGAAAATCTGGTGCAGTGCGGAGAAAACGTCCGGCAGGAACCATCATTTATCTGCAACTGCTGCGGCTGCTGTTGTGAAGCTCTGGTGGCGGTGAAAAAATTTGGAGCTCTCAATCCCATTGAAACCGCTAATTACCTCCCGGTGCAGGATGAAAAAAGCTGTACCGGGTGCGGTCGCTGCCTTGAAGCCTGTCAGGTTGGTGTTATCACCGAAAATAATGAAAGCAATATAAACATTGACATAGACAGCTGCCTGGGCTGCGGAATCTGTGTCCGGGCCTGCCCCAGCGGCAGCCTGAGCCTAAGAAGGCGGGAAAGGGAAATAATTACCCCGGTCAACTCTGTCCACCGCTCAGTACTGATGGCCATTGAAAAGGGACAGCTCCCGAACTTAATTTTTGAAAATCAGGCCTTTGCCAGCCATCGAGCCATGGCAGCAGTACTTTCAGCAATTTTACAACTGCCTCCGGTCAAACAGCTGATGGCCAGCCAGCAGATGAAATCCAGGTATCTTGAGAAATTACTGAGCGATTAAAAATTAGATTTTTCGCCCCTGACATCATCGGTCATTTTGCTTCCCGGATCAGGCAAAATCAGATTAAGTATTATTCCAACAACTGCAGCCAGTGCCATGCCTGAAAATTCCATTTCTCCAATCTCTAGAACAGCACCCCCCAGTCCCAGAACCAAAATCACCGAAGCAATCACCAGATTGCGAGAGCGCTTTAAATCAGTCTCAGATTCCACCAGAGTTCTGATTCCCACCGCTGCAATCATACCGAATAGCAGGATAGAAATTCCTCCAATAACAGCATTAGGAATGGTCTGAATCAGCTGGCCAAACTTGGGTACCAGCGAGAGAATAATAGCAAAAACTGCCCCAATTCTCATAACCTTGGAGTCAAAAACCTTTGTCAGAGCCAGTACTCCAATGTTTTCTCCATAGGTAGTATTGGGAGGACCCCCAAAAATACCGGCCAAAAAGGTAGCAATCCCATCTCCCACCATTGTTTTATTCAATCCTGGATCGGTAACCAGTTCCCGGCCTTTGCCTACAGTTTCACTAATGGCCAGCACATCGCCAACATGCTCGATAATGGAAACCACCGCCACCGGGGCAATGATGGTAATAGCATTCAATTCAAAAGCCGGCCTGGTAAATTCCGGCAATCCCAGCCAGCCTGCCTCCATTACCGGAGAAAAGTCCACCAATCCGACAAAAAGCGCTGCTATGTAACCAACCACTAATCCTGTAATTACAGGGATTAACCGAAAAAATCCTTTACCGAAGACTGCTGATATAGTAGCTCCTATCAGTGCTATCATTGCTACCCAGACATGCTCTGAAGCCTGATTAATAGCAACATCAGCCAGATAAAGTCCAATAATCATAATTACCGGTCCGGTAACAATTGGGGGAAAAATTCGTTTGATCTTTTCGGGACCCAGATAATATATCAGCCAGGCCACCAGAGCATATAACAGACCGGTAACCATAATTCCGCCCTGGGCAGCCGGTATACCTCCACCATTACTTATGACTATACTTATAGGAGCAATAAAAGCAAAAGAAGAGCCGAGATAAGCAGGAACCTTTTTGCCAGTGAGATAATGAAAAACCAGAGTTCCCAGTCCGCTGGTAAATAGAGCAACTGAAACATGAAGACCGGTTAAAATAGGTACCAGGATTGTAGCACCGAACATTGCCAGGGTGTGCTGAAAACCTATGAAAAGCTCTTGAGAACGCGGAAGTTCGCTGGAATCCTTTACTGCCATGGTGTTAACTCTTTGATAATTTTTATTCATTTTTTCACCTCGAAATAATTTTTGTTGAGCTGTCAGGTATACATGATTTTTTGCTGGCCTTTATTATATTTCACTAAAGCTTTATTAATTCCTGCAAAATTTAATTATTACTCTTTCGGTTTGCTTAAGATTTTCTCCTATAAATGTTTCTGTTAGAGCCAAAAAACTTCTCTCTAAACCACTGGTAGATTTTATATAAATATGTTATATTCAAATTACAAATAAATAAATCAAGGGGGAAAAGCAATGAAGCAGGGTAAAATTTTTGGTATTTTGCTGATTTTAATTGGCCTGTTGATCATTTTAGGCAACCTGGGAGTAATCGATATTGGTATCTGGCAGATCATTGGCACTTACTGGCCAATGATTTTAGTAACAGCAGGATTTTACAACATCATCACGAATCCAGCTGGCAAAATTGGTGGTTTCATTGTCCTGGGTATTGGAGTGCTTTTTCAGTTAAACAATTTGGATCGTCTTGATGTTTTTGCAGATATTTCAATCTGGCCTATCATTCTTATTCTGTTAGGGGTCGGGCTGTTATTCCGGGGAGGAGATAGAGCCCAGGCCCTGGAAAGAAATAGAATCAATACCATAAGCATATTTTCAGGTAGAAACAGCAGAGTCGTCTCTCAAGATTTTATGGGCGGCAGCAGCATCTCAATTTTCGGCGGTTCTGAACTGGATTTTCGAGCAGCCAGAACCCAGGAGAAAGAAATAAGATTTGATGTTTTTGTGCTTTTTGGTGGAGATGATATCTATGTTCCCGAAGACTGGAATGTTGATATCTCCGGCCTGCCTATCTTTGGTGGCTGGGATGACAATACTTCCAGAAAAGATTTTGATCCTGAGGCGCCAACTCTGGCCATCAAATGCCTGATTCTATTTGGCGGGATTGATGTCAGCAATTAACAGAAAATCCATGGAAGACAGACAGGACACACAAAGGTTCTGGCACGTAAACCAGATATTTGGCTGCTTTTGCGAAATAGTTCCCTGGTTATTCTGATTTGCCAGAAGATCCGCAGGAAAATCCGAAAAAATAACCGTAAAAATAACCGCAAGATAATTCACAGGAAGACTCGCAGGAAGACTCGCAAAAAACTCTCAAGAAAGTCTGCAAAAAGATCAGCAAGAAGAGCAGTAAGATAATATGCAAGAAGATCAGTAAGAAGATCTGCAAAAAGATCAGTGAGATAATCTGTAAAAAGATCTGTAAGAAGATCAGTAAGATAATCTGTAAAAAGATCTGAAGAAGATCAGTAAAAATATGCGCTAGAAGAACCGATCAATCAAGATACTGCTATCGGTTTCTTTGGCAAATTTCATTAATTTCTGGCTCGAAATTCCAGGCAGGAAGAATATTTTCCTCCCAGAAAAATAGTCTGAAGGCATCTTTCTAACTGCGATTCAGCAGTTAAGCTGTGAAGCTGACTGTCAACCATATGTAGATTACGATCCCATTTGGGATAAGCTGATCCGGAGATTGCAATTCCCAGCCGGTGGCCGGGTTTCAGTGTGTGGCAAAGAGGCTGAAGTTCAATTAAATATTCTGTAGTTTTACCCGGTTCCCGGCAGCTTATTGGCCTGAAACCTGTGCTAAAATGGCTCCGCAGAATACCGTCAGAAAGCCAGATTCTCCTGCCCTCTGGAGTTATATCCAGCAGCTTAACCACCCAGTCACCAGTTTCTGCCGACAAACTTGCGAAAAGCTTGAGCTGGACTGGACCGGCCAGAGTTATCTCTGACTCCAGTCTCTCAGTAGCAAAGGAGATTATGTCTTCTCGTTCCTGCAAAGGTCGCTGATTTAAAGGGCCAGGCCTCAATCCGGCCTGAGGAAATTCCCAGAGACTCCCACCTCGAGCCGGTACCGGATTTTGTGGATCATGATTGAAACTGGCTGAGTTAGCTTCTTCAGTTTTTTCTTTCTGCAAAAATCCTTCAGGAGCCAGATAGAGCCTCTTCTTATAGTAACCCGCTGGAGGCCACTTTTTACCCCTTACCCATCTACCTCTGCCGGTATCATACAGGTTGATCACTCCATCCTGGCGAAATATCTCTCTCCTCTCAGCTTCACCCTTAAGCCAGATATCATACCAGGCGATGGCCCTGACAGCCGGGTTTATCCCGCTCTCCGAAGTTCTCTGCTGACCTTCAGGGAGGCAGACCTGATCTGTCAAAATCCCGTTGTGACTCCAGGGCCCCAGATAAAGATGCTGTTCTCTGCTGCTGTGCTGCTGAAAAGCCAGAAATATATCCAGGGTGGTTCCCAGGGTAATATCATACCAGCCGGAAAAATGGAGAGCCGGCAGCTCGATTTCAGAGAGATAGCTGCTCAGGTCTTTGCTTTCCCAGTAGTCATCCCGGACAGGATGCTGACAGATCTGCCTCCAGATTTTCGTGGGATATCCCGCCTCAGCCGCACATTTCTCCAGAGGCAGGGTTCGAAAAACCCGGGACCAGTTAATCTCACCCAGATCAGGCTGGGGGCTGTAGCTGACAATAATCCTCCAGGGTAAAGCGTGATGCAGGCTGAGGGCCCCTCCCCGATAAGCAAGCTGGTAGAAATCTGCCACTCCCCCTACATTAACCAGGGTTTTAACAGCTTCACAGCGAGCTGCTGCCGACAAACCGGCAGTTAAAAGATAGGAAATGCCCAGCAGCCCGATCCCGGCATTT
>PWHA01000261.1 GCA_003554685.1 Halanaerobiaceae bacterium | reverse complement strand
AGGAGGTAAAATAAGATGGAAGATTTAGAGGAGATTTCTCTGACAGAAATGGAGGGCTTTAGGATCGGTCATGCTCAGGACAGCAGAGCCGGAACGGGCTGTTCGGTAGTAATTCCTGAAGGTGGTGCTGCAGGTGGTGTAGATGTCAGGGGCGGTGCTCCGGGAACCAGGGAAACGGATCTGCTTAAACCGGGGAATCTGGCAGAGAAAATTAATGCAGTTTTATTGACCGGGGGAAGCGCCTTCGGTCTGGCAGCAGCTGATGGGGTTATGAAATATCTGGAGGAGAGAGGCTCAGGATTTGCTGCTGGTGAATTCTCCGTACCTCTGGTACCTGCCGCAGTGCTCTTTGATTTAAACTGCGGCGAGGAAAAAGTCCGGCCGGATCGAAAAATGGGTTATCAGGCCTGTCTGAAGGCAGCTTCCGACCAGCAGTTAAATGGCAACTATGGTGTCGGAACAGGTGCCACAGTCGGCAAATATGCCGGCCAGGAAAATGCGATGAAGGGCGGTGTCGGACAGTTTCTCTATCGCCTGGGTGATGTAAAAATAGGCGTCCTGGCTGTAGTGAACTGTCTGGGAGATGTTTATGATCCCGAAAGCTGCAGGCTGATTGCCGGAGCCAGAACTGATAATAACGGCCGGGAGGGACTGCTGGCTGCAGAAGACAGGGAAGCATTTGTCAGATTGGCAGCTGCCCGGGCTGCCGGTAATTTTACTTCCGGTAATACAGTTTTGGCAGCTGTTTTTACCAACGCCAGGCTCTCACCTTCGGGAGCCTCCCGGCTGGCCGGTATATGTCATGATGCTATTGCCAGGACTGTCAGGCCTTCTCATACCATGCTGGATGGAGATACGATCTTTGTTCTGGCCCGGGGTCCGGTAGAGGCTGACCTCAGCCTGCTGGCCTCTCTGGGAGTGGAAGTCACTTCAAGAGCAATTATCAGAGCGATAAAAGAAACAGAATCAGCTTATGGATATCCAGGCTATGTTGATCTGTCAGAAAGTGAGGATAAATAAGAGCAAATTTTCAGCGGGGGAATTAATTATGCCGGCAAAAAAGAGGAACAGAATGACTGAAATTTTTATTGTGTTTCTGGCCGTAATGGTAATAGGTATATTTATTTACGGCAATGGAGGAGAGGATATTGAACTGGATGAATCCCTGGTAATTGATTATCAAATCCTGGAGAGAGAGGAAGCCCATCATAATGATGTTAAAAGATACCTCTATCATGTGCTGGTGGAAGAGCTGGCCAGTTATGAGGAGCTTCAGCATACCTCAATTAAAATTGTGGAAAAGGCCAGGGATGAACTGGAGTTTAATGGATTTGCTGTCAGTTATTATGATCATGAGGAATACCACGGACGCCTGGATTACACCCTGGGACAGGCGGTTTTTGCTCCCTATGGTGATGGAGGCCGGGTTGCTGAAGTGGAGACCGGGGATTATGATAAAATGGAGTATTTCTGGAGTCTGAGAGCCAAGGACTGGGACAGCCAACTTTCAGAAGAAGAGGTAAGTATCTGGGCAGCCTGGTTTGACCTGAGGCAGGAAATAAATCAGGCAATAACAGCCGGTGAGCCACTGGATGATAATCTGATAATGGAAGTGGAGGGGCAAGACTTTCCTGACAACGAAGCTATAACTGAGGAGGTAGCTGAGCAGTTTGATATCACACCAGCAGAGGTCGAGGAAATAAGAGAGAAGAATGATGTCTGGATCTTTATGAATCTGGAACAGTAGGTTTTTGAGATAAATATTGGTCTCAGGAAAGCGAAGCTAACGGGAGGTGAATTATTGTTAATTTATCCCTGTTTAAGCGAGAAAAAAGCCGGGAAGAGTTAATTAACAAGCAAATGGACAGCATGTACCGCTTTCTGGTTTTGATCACCTTTATTTTTACCGGAAATAAAATTGAATTTGAAACTATTTCTGCCGAGAGCCGTCTTCTGCCACGGATCGAACAGGACTGGCAGAGCTGGCAGAGAGCTGCGGGAAATCTCCAGCGGCTGGATCTGATCAGAGAGCTATTTTTCTTTATATTGACAGCCTGGAATAATTCTGCGGGAGAAAGGTCTTTAAAAACTCAAACCCGGGAAGAGCTTCAAGAACTAATAAAAAACCGGGGAGTAGAAAAGATGATTTCTTCTCTGGAGGCTCTTAGGGAAAAAGACAGTTCTGGAGTTCTGGACCTGGAAAAAAGCCTGGAGGAGATGACTGAAAATCTGGGCTGGATTCTGATCAGATTGAAGGATAAAATAACCCGGGCCGAGAGAAGTTTTACCGAGGAGCAGCTTGCAGGGATGGTGGCAAAGCTTGATATATCACTGGATAGGGGCAGAATTAATAATATATACAATAATTTTAATAAGGAACTGCAGGGTACATTTACAGACCGGTATATTCCTCTGAATGTGAAGGAGGAGCTTAAGAAGAGGTTATTCCAGCAGCTTTTGGAGAGGAAGCTCAGGAAAAAATTTGCTCTTTATGGCAGTGATTTTACCCTGAGCGATTTAAGAGAAAGCAGAAAGAGCAGAAAACTGCCAGCTTTAGAAAAAGCTGCTCTGGAGATTGAGAGAATATTAAGAGGGAGTCTTTATCTGAAGGAGATTGAGAGTAAAAAAGTAGAGCTGCTGGCGGAACTTTTTGCAGAATGCCTGGAATACAGTGAATACAGTCAGGAAGCCGGCAGGATCTGGAAGAAAAATAAGTAAAATATCAGCAGGGAAAATATTACCCGGGAGGAGATTTTTTTCTGTAGAAATATTTTTTCTCTGAAGAGCAAAAGAAATTAATGATAGGTTTTGAGCAGGACCAATAAAATTTTGGCTCAATTTTGGCTTACAGTAAAGGGCACCCATAATTTTATTGAGTGCTTTTAATCATTATAATAATTATTAATATTTTTTTGAAAAAGCCCCGGTTAAAAAAAGGAGTTCAGAACTTTTTTAAGAAATAATATAACAGCGGAAATTTAAGATTTTATTATAATTTTTAACTATAGGGGGTTATATAGCAGCTAAATAAATTTATTAAGATATTTTAATTAGCTGATATAGTTGACAGCAGTAACTAGCAGCGATAGTTCGGGTTAAACCGATTTTATTTTTCCAAAAATCAGAATTCTGAGAACAGGAATAATAATTGATTAATTAGACAGTTAGTCAGGCGGAGTTTACCTCAGATCACGACAGGGGAACGATCTCCAAAAACAGAAAAGTGGTGATATCCCGATGAAAATTTATGAACATCAGGCTAAAAAAATTTTTGCCCGCTATAACATACCGGTTCCTGAAGGAGAGGTGGCTTGCAGTCCCGAGGAAGTTCAACAGGCTGCCAGCAGGCTGGACTGCCCGGTAACCCTGAAGGCTCAGGTGCTGGTAGGAGGCCGGGGTAAGGCGGGGGGGATTAAGTTTGCCGATAACCCGGAGGAGGCCCGCAGGCTGGCAGAGGAGCTTTTTGCCCTGGAAATCAAGGATCTGCCGGTGGAATCCCTGCTGGTGGAAGAGAAGCTGACCATCGAGGAGGAGCTTTATCTGGGTTTAACCATTGACCGGTCGGCCAAAAGGCCGGTACTGATGCTCAGCACCGAAGGTGGGGTTGATATTGAAGAGGTTGCCGCCGAAACTCCCGATAAAATTATCAGCAGCCACCTGGAGCCTGGGCAAAAATTTGAACTCTATCAGGCCCGGGAGCTGATATCCCGGCTGGATATTCCCAGCAGCCTGCTGAATAAACTGAGCCAGCTGCTTATCAATTTATACCGCCTATATCAGGAAAAGGATGCTCAGATTGCTGAAATAAACCCCCTGGCTCTGACAGCAGATGGTCTCTGTGCCGCTGATGCCAAGCTGGTGATTGATGAGGATGCTCTTTTCAGGCAGCAGGAGTTTGAGGCTGACGGGGAGGAACTGCCCTATGTTGAACTGGAGGGCACGGTGGGCTGCATTGTTAATGGGGCCGGTTTGGCCATGAGCACCATGGATACTCTGCTCCATCTAGGAGGAGAGCCGGCCAATTTTCTTGATATCGGAGGCGGGGCCTCGGCTGAAGTTATGGCCAGAGCTCTGAGCAAAGTCTCCTGCCATCCGGAGGTCAGGTCCATCTTCATCAATATTCTGGGCGGAATCACCCGCTGTGATGAAGTTGCCCGGGGCATTCTGCAGAGCATTGAGGAAGTTGAAGTTCCGGTGGTGGTCCGCCTGCGGGGCACCAATGAAGAGGAGGGCTCGGAACTTCTCAGGGAAAATAACCTGGAAGTGGAGAAAAGCATGACAGCAGCGACCGAGAAGGCAATATCGGCAGCTAAGGAGTGGGCATGATGGCTATCTATGTTAATAAAAAAACCAGAGTTTTAGTCCAGGGGATTACCGGAAATCAGGGGCGCTTTCATACAGAATTAATGCAAAATTATGGGACAAATATTGTGGCCGGAGTTACTCCGGGTCGAGCAGGTCAGGAGGTGCTGGGTGTGCCTGTTTATGATACAGTGGCCAGAGCGGTTGCTGAATCCGGAGCAGATACTTCGGTTATTTTTGTGCCGGCACCCTTTGCCCGGGATGCTGTGCTGGAAGCCCTGGAACATCTTTCCCAGGTTATTGTGGTCACAGAAGGCATCCCGGTTCAGGATACCATGGAGCTGGCTGCGGTGGCTGCCAGCAGGGGTTGCCGGCTGCTGGGCCCCAATACGGCCGGTGTTATCAGCCCTGGTTTATCCAAGGTGGGGATAATGCCGGGCCGGGTATTCACTCCCGGAAAGGTAGGGGTTATTTCCCGGAGCGGGACCCTGGCTTATGAGATTTCTCTGGCCCTGACCGAAGCCGGTTATGGTCAGAGCAGCCTGGTCGGAATTGGAGGAGATCGTGTAATCGGGACCTCCTTTATCGATGTTCTCAAGGAGTTTGAAGAGGATCCGGAAACTAAGGCCATTGTTATTATTGGAGAGATTGGCGGCCAGGCTGAAGAGGAAGCAGCCGAGTATATCAAAGAGATGACCAAGCCGGTTGCCGGTTATATAGCCGGCAGGACAGCGCCGGAGGGCAAAAGAATGGGTCATGCCGGGGCAATCATATCCGGCGGCACCGGAACGGCTGAAAGCAAGATAAAAGCCCTGGAAGGGGCTGGAGCAGGAGTGGCCCGGATTCCCACGGCCATTCCCGAGATAATCGCCGAATTAATTTGAGAAATAAACAGAGTATGACAGGTTTAACTGTCGATACAGCACAATGAAATGGATGGGAGTTGATGCTCTTGAAGTATCCCTATTATCCCGGGTGTTCTCTATATGATACGGCAGCAGTTTTTAATGATTCAGCGATTAATGTCTGTCAGAAGCTTGACATTGAGCTGGTAGAACTGGAGAAGTGGCAGTGCTGCGGGGCTGTGTACCCCCTATCCAGCGATGGGCTTTTCCCACTGGCAGCTCCTCTGAGAAATCTGGTTCAAGCGGAAAGAATGGCTGAGGCCGGAGAGCCTGGAGAGGTCAGCAGCAAGATGGTGACCCTCTGTTCGGCCTGCTATAATGTTCATAAAAGGGTCGATCATCTGGTCAGAGAGGATGAAGAGACCCTGGAGCGAATTAACAGCTATAACCGGGAGGATGAATATCACAAAGGGGTTGAAGTCGTTCATCTGCTGGATGTATTAAGAGATGATGCCGGTTTTGAAAGGTTGAAGGAAGCTGTGACCAGGGATCTGCAGGAATTAAAGGTAGGAGCTTATTATGGCTGCTTACTTTTACGGCCCGAGGAAGCTCTGGAATTTGATGATCCGGAAGACCCTTCAATTTTTGAAGATCTGCTGACCGCGCTGGCCTGTGAACCGGTAAGATTTCCTCATCGAGCTGAGTGCTGCGGGGCCTATGCCACCGTTCATCTGGAAAGCCCGCCTGAATCAGCTGCCAGAGCAATAATAGAATCGGCTGCCGGCCATGGTGCCCGGCTTTTGGTGACCAGCTGTCCTCTCTGTCATTATAATCTTCAGGAAAGCCAGCAGGAGATTCTGAAAAGAGAACCCGGTTTTGAAGAACTGCCCGTTATTTATTTTACCGAACTGCTGGAATATGCTCTGGGATTAAGTGCTGAGCTAGCCGGCCTGGATCTCAGGGTGAAGTAACATGAAGAGAATTGGAGTTTTTGTCTGCGGCTGCGGAAAAAATATTGCCGGAACAGTCGATATAGACCGGGTGGTTGAAGAAATCAAGCAGAAGGACGAAGTGGTATATGCTGAAAATTATCAGTATCTCTGTTCGGAGCCGGGTCAGAAGATTATCTATCAGGCAATTTTAGAACATGAGCTGGAGGGGGTTGTAATTTCGGCCTGCTCGCCCAGCATGCATCAGGAGACCTTCCGGCAGCTGGTCAATACAGCCGGGATGAATCCCTATCAGTGT
This sequence comes from Halanaerobiaceae bacterium, assembly GCA_003554685.1. GTDB lineage: Bacteria > Bacillota > Halanaerobiia > Halanaerobiales > Halarsenatibacteraceae > T1SED10-84. The sequence goes on along the minus strand of PWHA01000261.1, from coordinate 1,136 downwards.
GAGGTAGCCAATATTCGCGAACAGTGCAGCTGGGTGCATTCCGATGAGGAACTGGCAACCAGAAAGGCCCTGGATATTGTGAAATCCATGGTAGCGAAGGTAAGGGGTGATAAAGACTTGGAAGCAATAAAAGCATCATTGACGAAAAAGGCTCTGGTTATTGGAGCAGGAATTAGCGGAATTCAGGCCGCCCTGGAAATAGCGGAGAGCGGCCATGAGGTGATTCTGCTGGATAGAAATTCCTACATCGGCGGTCATATGGCTCAGCTGTCGGAGACCTTCCCCACGCTGGACTGCTCTCAGTGCATTCTGACTCCTAAAACGGCGGAAATCAGCCGCCATCCCAAGATTACTTTGATGGTAAACAGCGAACTGGAGGAGCTGGAGGGCTATGTGGGAAACTTCCGGGCAAAAATCAGGCGGAAGGCCACCTATGTGGACTGGGAGAAATGCAACGGCTGCGGGGACTGTCAGGAAAAATGCCCCACCGAAGTTGCCAGTGAGTTTGAACGGGGCCTGGGCCGGGAGAAGGTAATCTCGGTACCTTTCCCTCAGGCGGTACCCAGCAAGCCGACAATCAAAGGAGAACACTGCAGATATATTCAGGAGGAGAAATGCGGGGTCTGCCAGAAGATCTGCCCCCGGGATGCCATAAACTTTGAAGATCAGGGGCAGCTGGAAGAAATTGAGGTCGGGGCAATTGTGGTCGCCACCGGCTATGATCTGCTGGGCCAGGATAAATTGAGCGAATACGGCTACGGCCGGGTTCCCGATGTTATTGATGGTCTGCAGTTTGAGAGACTGCTCTCAGCTTCGGGTCCCACCGGAGGGGAGATCAGACGTCCCTCCGATGGCAAAATTCCCGAAGAGGTGGTTTTCATTCAGTGTGTGGGCTCCCGGGATGAAGAGAAGGGTTATCCCTACTGCTCCAGGATCTGCTGCATGTATACCGCCAAACATGCCAAACTTTACAAGCATGAGGTAGAATCCGGCCAGGCCTATGTATTTTATATGGATATCAGGGCCGGAGGTAAGGGTTATGAAGAATTCATTCAGCAGAGCATCCAGGAAGAGGGCACCAGATACTTCAGGGGCCGGGTTTCCCGCCTCTATCGAGAAGGAGAGCAGGTAAAGGT
>PWHA01000309.1 GCA_003554685.1 Halanaerobiaceae bacterium | reverse complement strand
ATATTTTCTCTAAATATCTCATTATCAGTGTCCCTGAAAACTTATCAAAATAGCAGCCAGTATTATCCCTGATTACAAGCAAAGGGTTATGTATGATATAATAATTAACAATAAAGACAATTCTGAACCATAATACAACTCTTGCTGGAACTTTACAAGAAATTTCCAGACTAAAGGAGGACTAATATTGCTCTGGTCAAATTTAAAGTCTAAAAATCATAAGAATTTTTATCTGCTCCTGCTAATTCTATCTCTTCTCCTAATATTTTTAGCTGCAGTATTTATTTTAACCGGGAACTCTCTGACAGCAGCAGATATTGAACCGGCTGAATCTGCAGACTGGGAGCGCCCCTATGATAACAGCCGGGTCCGAAATATTTCTGATATCTATCTTCATTACCGGGTCTGGAAACCGGAAGCCGATGAAATCAAAGGTCAACTGCTCCTGGTGCATGGTCTGGGTGGTTCTACCTTTTCCTGGCGCCAGCAGATCGAGCCCTTACAGGAAGCAGGTTATCTAATTGTAGCGGTAGACCTGCCGGCCTTTGGTTACAGCGACCGTCAGAGAGATCTGGAACATACCCCGGAAAATAGGGCCGGGTGGCTCTGGAAACTGCTGGAAACCCTGGAGGCAGCCGGGGAGATTCAAACCCGGAACGGATGGCACCTGACCGGGCATTCCATGGGCGGGGGAGTTGTAACTGCCATGGCCCATCAAAAGCCGGAAAGAACTACTTCCTTAATCCTGATTGCTGCTGCCCTGGAACAATCCGATACCCGGGGTGAGAGCTGGCTGGACTATTCTCCAGTTAAAAGTGGATTCCAGTTTATACTTCGCCATATTCTCTTTCGGGAAACAATAATAGCCAGAGCATTAGAATCTGCCTATGGCCGCAGCCCTGCTCCCGAGGAGCTGGAAGCCTATTTTGAACCCCTGGAATTGGCCGGCACCGCCGCAGCCTGGCTCGATGTCACCAGAACTGCAGAAAATTTTCCCGGGGAGAAGATTCAGGAAATAGACCAGCCGGTTGTTCTGCTCTGGGGTGCAGAAGACAGCTGGGTTGAAGTGGAGGACGGCAGAGAATATGCAGATTTATTTCCGGACTCCAGCTTCACTATAATTGAAGAAGCTGCCCACCTGCCCATGGAAACACATCCCGAAAAGTTTAACCAGCGCCTGCTGGAATGGCTTGCTGATTTTAACAGCAGCTAATTACTAATTTTAGCAGCTGCTAATTAAGGAAACTTTTGTAAACATTAGATGTTTTATTCAACCAGCAGCTATTTTATTCCACCGGCCACTCCTTTTTGTTGGAAGCCCGCAGTAAAATTCGGCTTAACAGCAGGGCATCCTCCCGCAGCTTTTCGACTTCCAGCTTGTCCAGAGTATCTGCTCTGGTATGGCCCCAGTTGCGGCCGGTAGCCATCTCCTCCAGGGCGCTGAGATAACCGCTGGGCACCTTTTTTTCGGAAAAGGGATACATGTCAGAATGAGCACTGTGAGAAACCCCCACTGCCAGATTCTCAAGCCCCATTCCTGCTGCCATGTTTTTAAAAAAAGGCACCAGTTCCGGCCAGCCCTGCAAAGCAATACCCAGTTTGCCGCCCGGACGACCGGGAGCGCCATCCAGATTAATCATAAATTGATAGCTCTCCAGATCAGCCTGCTCTGCTACAAAACTGCTGGAACCCACCAGGTCCACCTCCTCGGCACCGAAGAGCACAAAATCAATTGACCGTTCCAGCACCTCCGACCTTTGAGCCAGCAGCCGGGCTGCTTCCATCACCACGGCCGTACCGGCCCCGTTATCCAGAGCTCCTTCAGCAATATCATGCCCGTCATAGTGGGCTCCGGCTATCAGCTTTTTCTTCTCTGGATTGCTGCCCTTCAGGCTTCCGATTACATTATATGAAGTGGTGGGCGCTGTCTGATGAGAAGCTGCCAGCCTTACTCTGAGCTTTCCCTCCCCCAGCCTTTCCTGAAGCCTGAAGCCTGCTTCCCGGGAGATGCCAGCTGCCGGAATTGGGGCATCATGGGGCAGTCCTCCTGTTTCTTCCAGATAGCCGGGAGCTCCCCGCATCCAGATAAAGCCTGCCGCCCCGGCTTCAACCGCCCGGAGATATTTATCCCGCCGATGCATATTCTCCCGGGCATAGAGCGGCCTCTCAGCACTGACCAGCACTATCTTCCCTGCTATCTCCCCTTCTTCCAGAGAAAATTCAGCCGGCGTCCCCAGCCCCAGATCGATCAGTTCTGCATCAACCTTTCCTTCTGGGGAATAGGGCAGGCCAATACATTCTACCCGGTGAGGCTTATCCTCCTGATCCAGCCAGAATAGCTCGGTTGAACCCCTCTGCCAGCCCTGGTATTCAAAGGGCCTGAGCTCAATTTCTTCCAGACCAAAATCCCGCATTTTATCAGCCAGAAACCGGGCTGCCTCTCTTTCTTCCTGGCTGCCGGCAAAACGGGAACCGAATTTTCGGCACAGGCTCTTAACAAGCTGATAGGCTTGGTCGGATGTCAGAGCTTCCGCAATAATTTCTCGTTCTGCTGTGATTAGTTCTTCACTCATTGTAGTTTACTGCCTCCTTTTATTCTTTTTCTACTTCTAAAATTTTTTAACATATTTTTTAACCAGCTTAAATTTTTATGTTACCGAAAACAGGACATCTCTAAACAGGACATCCCTCCTGAGTTTATGTACTAATATTTCCTGAATCACTTTCTCAATCCTGTTCTGCAAATTTTATCCGGTTAATACTAAATTCTTTATCTGTCGTTCTTTTCCTCTATTGATATTTTCTCTTTAACAGCAAAAGCCCCGGCAAAAACCGGGACTTCAACTGAGAAAACATCTTAAACTGTTATGTCAGAAAAGAATTCTTAAGGAGCATCCGGGGGATCTTCCGGGTCATGACTGCTCATAATGAAGATCGCCCTGGTGGGGCAGGCTGTCATGCAGGCTCCATCCCCGATACAATCCTCCGGCCTGGCTACTTTGGCAACCCCATCAACTATTTCCAAAACATTGGGACCAAGCTTTTTGCAGAGGTTGACACAGTTGCGGCAGGCCATACAGCGAAGTTCATTAATCTCAGGCACATTGCCCTTGACAAATTCTCTCCCAAAAGCTTTAGCAATATCTACTTCTCGCTTATCGGCCATGCTAATTAGCCCCCTTATAAATTATTATCCATCGTCTCCGATGGCTTCAACCGGACAGGATTCCAGAGCTTCCTGACACTGCTCCCTTTCTTCCTCATTCTCAGGCTGCTTGTTGACATAGGCATAGTCCTCAGAGTCAGTCATGACAAAGTTTTACGGAGCCTCATCCACACAGAGTGCACAGGCAATGCACTCCTCATCCACGTAAAATTCTCCCTCAACATTTTCCGCCACTTTTGCTTCAGGATCTGCCATATAATAACCTCCTGTTACAGTATTATTTATCAAATATTCTTTGCTAATTATACCATATATTTTTACTGTCTTCAAAAACAATAATTGTTACTTTTCTTTTGGCTTAGCCTCTGATTCTCTTTTATGACATATACCAGAAATTGTGAAACCATAAATCTTAAAACACTGAAGTGCCTATCAACCTCCCTCCGTCAGTGTGACAAAGCTAACAACATCACCTGCTTTCAATTCTTTTCTTCTATCAGTTTGCCGGGCATTGACCAGAATCAGGCTAAAGGACAGTTCCTCTTCGGGGATGCCCAGTTTTCTGGCTAAATCAATAATATTGCCGCCGGGCTCAAGTTCTATTTCGCTCTCCTTTTTATTTTGCGGCCGATATTCTCTCAGGTGGCCGAATAATCTCACTTTAACTTTCATTAACTATCCTCACCCTCATACTTGCTGATCCAGGTTATGCCCATTTTTGCCAGTTTACTTCTTTCAGGTTCCAGGGTCTGCGGGTCCCAGCCCATCATCCGGTAATAGAGCTCAACAGCCCGCTCAAATTCCTCCCGGTCAATGCCCCCGGTACCTTTCAGAGGCCCATCAGTAAAATCCTCAAAGAACTTATCCGTCAGCCTGTCATCTTCCCTGGTCAGGCCGATTTTATTATTAAAGACCCTGGCCATATCGATACTCCGTTCGGCTGCATCCATCAGTTCCTTTAAGCTGATATGCTCCCCGGTCACCGCTTTAATCAGCTCCAGTAGCTGTTCCAGGGATACAGGACCAGCAGGAGCATAGCCGAAACAGCAGCAGCCCAGGATATCAATCAGGGTCCAGTAAACTTCCAGAGTATAAAACAGCCTCACCTTATCATCTGACAGAGACAGGGGATCAACGGGTTTATCCAGTCCCAGGGACTTCAGGGATTTGAAACCGTGTTTTTCCTCACTTACAAAATCAGTATCATGGGGAGCCTTCATATGGTCAGCCCCGTAGCTGGCCAGAGCATACTGCAGTCCCACCCCGGTTTTGACCCGGGGATCATGCATCGGTACTTCCTGACCTTTAACCTGATGGACATATTTTTCTGCTCCCTGACCAATTTTTTCTGCTGCCCGCTTACTTCCCTCTGCCAGTAAATCTCCTATCCCTTCCCGGTGGGCTATCTTATCTATTAGAGTTAAGGCTGCCTCTCCATTTCCAAATTTCAGTTCCAGACCATCACAGTCTTCCCGGGTCAGCAGTCCATTTTCATAACATTCCATGGCAAAGGCAATTGTCATCCCGGTGGAGATGGTATCCAGGGTATATTTGTTGCATAATTCATTGGCTTTGGCAATAATCTCCTTGCTGTCAATTTCCAGGGTGGAACCCAGGGCTCCAACTGTTTCATACTCCGGGCCGCCATAGGCGGGGTCAACTTCTATTTCATTATCAACTTCCACCACTCTTTTGCATCTAATCGGACAGGCAAAACAGCCCCGGCCTTCCTTGGCGATGCTTTCCTGCCAGCTTTCATCGGAAATCTTATCTACTCCGGAAAACTGACCCTTATTCCAGTTTCTGGTCGGCAGAGCACCGGCCTCATTATTAGATCTGACTGTGGTCCAGGTTCCTGATTTATGCAGCCTTTTACCCTGAGAAGTTTGCATGCCCTCTTTGGCAGTCCAGCGGTTTAACTCCAAAACCTTTTCTCTGTCGGCCAGTTCAACGTTTTCGGTTCCCCTGACAGCAATAGCTTTCAGGTTCTTGGAACCCATAACCGCTCCCAGTCCGCAGCGCCCGTTGAAATGACCAAGTTTATTGACTATGTTGCCATACCGAACCAGATTCTCTCCACCTGGACCAATTTGAGCAACATGAATTTGCTTGTCCCCATGCTCCTCCCGGATGGACTCCTGAACCTCTCCGGTAACCTTTCCCCAGAGATGCTGGGCATCTCTAAACTCTACCTCACCATCCTTGATCCAGAGGTAGACAGGTTTTTCTGCTCTGCCGGTAACCACCACAGCATCATAACCGGCTTTTTTAAGTTCGGGAGCCCAGAAACCTCCGGCCTCACTTTCCCCAAAGCTCCCGGTCAGAGGTGATTTGCCGCAGACCGTCAGCCTGGGAATAGCAGGTCCCTGAGCACCTACCAGAATACTGCCTGCAAATACAAGCATGTTTTCTGGTGAAAGAGGATCAACCTTTGGATCCATTTCCTTATGCATGTAATACAGGGCAAATCCCCGTCCGCCAATATATTTACGGTAAAATTGATCCTCCTTTTCGTCAATCTCATATTGCTGATTGTTAAGATCAACCTTAAGTATTTTTCCGTTTATTCCCTTCATTTCCTGTCCCCCTCTTAATTTTCCAGATTTCTGATATAGTTAAACACTGATCATCTATAATTAATTATATTAAAGTTTATATATCAAGTCAATTTTTTTACACTAAGACACTAAGCACTAAGACATTTTAAAATTTTTTCATTTCATGCCTTAAACTTTTACAGCCCCATAATCGGACAGAAGCTTTGACAGAACCTATCAAAATAAAAAGAGAAACTTTTATCGCTCAAAATAAAAGTTTCTCATGCTGTTTGTATTTAAGCTGCTTCGTTATTTTACATCTGAGATAATTAATTTGTTTTTATCACCTGGCTGCATTAAACCTTCAGGAAAGACAATTAGGATAATGGCAAAATGCTTAAAAAAACATCATTATTCCCCCCGGCTGAAATAGTGTAACCCGGAGACCGGATAAGCAGGCAATTTGCTGAGCCGGAATAGCTGCTTTAAATCGGCGGGGACTTTAGTTCTTCCAGAGTAGGAAGTGAGGGTATGGCCCCATAACGGCTGCTGGCAATTGCCCCAAAAAGATTGGCTTTCTCCAGAACCTGCTCCCAGTTAATATCCTCCATGGTATCACCGGAAATATGATCGATAATTTCAGCCAGCATCCCGGCCATAAAGGCATCCCCGGCCCCGGTGGTGTCAACAGCATCTATCTCCCGGGCCGAAACATAAAGCTGTTCATTTTCACTAAAAAAATAGGAACCCTTCTTACCGGCAGTTATGACTAAGTAAGCAGGACCCCTCTTCAATAAAGAATCACAGGCCGGTTTTAAGCTGGCGATTATATTTTTATTATCCTTTGCCCGGGAAAGATCTCGGGTAGTAATTTTCCTGTCACTTAATTCAATAAGTTCTTCCAGATTTAGCTTAACCAGATCGGCATAGGGCAGGGATTTATTAAACTGCACTTTCAGCCGGCTTAAATTATTATTCCAGAGGGGCGGCCTGATATTGGGATCAAAGCTGATAAAGAGGCCGCTTTCCCTGGCCTTCTCCAGTAGATAATAGGTGGTAGAGCGAACCGGTTCATCTGTCAGAGATATTGTCCCGAAATGAAACACATCAGCTCTTGTTAAATAATCAACATCAATATCGTCCTTTTCCAGCAGCATATCAGCACCCGGCCTGCGGTAAAAGGCAAAATCTCTTTCTCCCTCAGCAGTTAAAGAAACAAAGGCCAGTGTTGTCATGGCTGCTGAAGTCCTAACAATGGCCCTGGTATCAACACCCTGTTCCGCCATAACTTCAACAAGAAAATCTCCAAAGGAATCTTTGCCCACCTTGCCGATAAAACCGCTGGAAACATTAACCCGGGCCAGAGCGGCGGCCACATTAGCCGGTGCCCCGCCCGCTGCCCGGCTGAACTTTTTCACATCCTTTAGTTTGCAGTCTTTGTCGTAGGGAATGAAATCAACCAGCAGTTCCCCCATTGTGATGACTTTTGGCATTAATTTCACCTCAAACCTCAATATTGCAAACCCAAAAATATTGCAAACTCAAAAAATCTCTCCTAATCATTTTACAAACTTTTTCAGTTTATTCCTGCTTCCAGTCGCCTTTTAAGCCGCAGGAACACCCGGGCTCATGCTGACCACAAAATCACCTTCGCTCTCGGAATAATCTATTTTCACCAGGGTATCCTCTTCCACTTCATTTTCCAGCATGGTCAGAGCCAGTTTGTCCTTAATCTGATTCTGGATCACCCTCTCCAGAGGACGAGCGCCGTAGGTGGGATCATAACCCAGCTCGGCAATCATGGATTTGGCCCTGTCGGAAATCTCGAGCTGCAGTTCCT
>PWHA01000246.1 GCA_003554685.1 Halanaerobiaceae bacterium | reverse complement strand
CTTCAACAATTTCAAATTCTACTTCTTCTCCGTCTTCCAGGCTTTTGAAGCCCTCTTCTTCAATAGCAGAAAAGTGCACAAATACATCATCGCCATCCTCACGCTCAATGAAACCATAACCCTTTTTTGCATCAAACCATTTTACCTTACCAGTGTAAATCATTTCATAAATTCCCCCTAAATAATTGTTACTATGGTGCGCTAACTGCAAATTTCCTGCGCCCATATCATAAGTAAATATATCACAGTTTCTTGAGCATGTCAAACCCTTTCTGCGGCAGCGGCGGTCAGGGCTGAAACCCGGCAGGCTCCGGCAGCAAGCAGGATAGTGGCAGCTTCATTCAGGGTGCTGCCGGTGGTAACGATATCATCAACCAGCAGTATTTTCCTGCCGGTCACCCTGCCGGCTCTATCAGCCGGCAGCTTAAAAGCACCCCGTAAAACCAGATTTCTCTGCTGGTTATTCAGGTGATAAAGCGGTGGGGTATTGCGCTTCCGGATCAGAACATCTTCTGTCATTAGCCCTGCCTCCCGGGCCACCACCTCTCCCAGGAGCCGGGCCTGGTTAAAGCCTCTAGCTGTCAGGCGTTCCCGGGAGAGGGGCACCGGTATCACCAGGTAATCCCGGGAGGTATCATCAGAAAAAAATTTCCAGTAATCTGCCATCAGCTGGCCCAGAGGCAGAGCCATACTACTGTTTTTATGATATTTCAGCTCCAGCAGGATTTCTCGAGCCCTTTCCCGGTAAATCAGAGGCGCTCTGATACTTTCCAGTTTTAGCTCCTGAGACCTGCAGATCTGACAGAAACCAGTAATTTGAGCTTCAGGGAGCTGAGAGCCACAGCGCAAGCAACTCCGGGTGACAAAACTCATCTCCTGCAGGCAGTCATCACAGATATTGCTCAGGGTGGAAAAGATTATTTTCCCCTGGCAGCTCAGACAGACAGGCTCCGGAGGGAAAAACCTGTCCCGGAGAGCCATCAGCCCACAACTCCTCTCAGGTTATATTCGTCCCTAATCTCATCAACCTTTTTACGGGCTCTCTGAAGGGCATTGTCAACCGACTTCAAATTTACATCAAGATCTTTGGCTATTTCCTGATAGGTTTTATTGGAGAGATATTTCAGAAAAACTTCATGCTCCAGCTCAGTCAGATTTTTTTCAATCTCCTCCATTATGACGCTGAGAATTTCCTTATAGATAAAAAGTGTCTCCAAATTGTTGTTATCATCGGAAATAATATCATTATATGTTCTTTTATTTTCCCCTCTATCTATCGATTTATCCAGTGAGGTGGAATTATTTAAGGGCATGTGTTTCTGGCGGTTGGCTTTTTTGATTGCCGAAACCAGCTGACGGTGAATGCAGAGCTGGGCAAAACCCCGAAAGGAGGCTTCCTTATCTTCTCGGTAATCCCGGATTGCCTTAAACAGCCCCACCCGGCCTTCCTGGATAACATCATCCTTATCAAGCCCCTTGATGAAAAAATATCGGGCCTTGGCATAAACAATGTCCATATTGCAGTCAATCAGCTTTTCAATGGCTCTAACATTTCCCTGCTGAGCCTTTTTTATAAGCTCCTCCTGGCTTTCTTCTGTTCTTTCTTCCGCTCTCATTGGATCACCTCATCTTCCCGGTTATGAGATGAAACTATCTGCTGGATTATCTGGCTGGTAGATCTTTCGACTGTTAGCGGGATAAACTTCAACTCTGCTCCTACCCGCCGGGCTGTCTCAGCTTCTGGAAGCGTCTCACTGGTGTAGTCTCCACCCTTGACATATATATCCGGTCTGACCTCGGTAATAACCCTGCGGCAGGTTGGCTCTTCAAAGGAAACAACCAGATCAACCATCTCCAGAGCAGCGATAATTTCCATTCTCTCCGAGAGTTCGAATACCGGCCGGCCTGAGCCTTTCAACCTCCGGACTGATTTATCGCTGTTAAGAGCTACCAGCAAGAGATCACCCAGCTTGCTGGCCTCGGCTAGAAAGTAAATATGGCCTATATGTAAAAGATCAAAGCAGCCATTGGTCAGCACAAGACTTCTATCCGGATACTGCTGGTTGATGTTTTTCAGTTCAGCAGATACCAGTATTTTGCTATTCATCGACAATCACCCTGACCAGTTCTTCGGAATGGACCACATCAACACCCGGTTTCCCCACAACCAAACCGGCAGCAAAGTTGGCCAGTTTTGCTCCATTTTCAATATTCAGACCGACCCCCAGGGAAAGAGCCAGCACCGCTGCTACAGTATCACCGGCTCCGGTTACATCATAAACTTCAGCTTTTTTATTCACCGGAATATGCTGATAGCCTCCATCCTGATAAAAAAGGCTCATGCCTTCAGCGCCCCGGGTAATCAGCAGATATTCACTGGAAAGCTTGGCAATCAGCTGCCGGCCGGCCTCAATTATATCTGCTTCCTGATCGATACTCTGTCCCCAGGCCCGGCTGGTTTCTTCCAGATTGGGTGTTGCCAGGGTAACTCCGGTAAAATCAAGGAGCTGATACCGGCTGTCAGCCAGCACAGGTATACCTGCCTCTCTGGCAAGTTCTATAACTCTTGCAATAAATTCTCCGGTAAAAACTCCCAGACCATAATCTGAAAGTATTAAAGCATCGAAGTCAGCTATTCTATCCTGCAACCGGGAAAACAAAAGCATTCTATTACTATCAGTCACCCTGATCCCACTGGTATTGTCAATTCTGACGATCTGCTGACGGACAAGCTGCTTTCCCCCGGCCATAACCCGGGTTTTAACAGCGGAGTCTATTGCCTCAGATACCACCACTCCGGAAATTTTTATTGACCTTTTATCAAGGCTGGCTGCCAGCCTCTGCCAGTTATTATCAGCTCCAACAACTCCCAGCAGCTCTGTCTTTCCCCCTAGAGAAATGGCATTGGCTGCTGCATTGGCAGCTCCCCCGGGACAGACACGGCGGTCAATCTCTTCCATTATAATAACCGGGGCTTCCCGGGAAATACGATCCGGACGACCAATAACAAACTCGTCAATTATGATATCACCAAGGACTAAAACCCGGCTTTCAGCTAACAAAGATACAAGTGAACTATCCAATGATTTAACCCCCTGGCTTAAAAATTTGATTAAAACTGCACTCTGATTCCCAGAGCAAATTTCGGTCCGGTGCGGCTCCAGTAGCTGTTTCCCACTGTAAAAGTTAAACCGCTGTTGCCAACCAGGGGTATACCAAAACCTCCCCTATAGACCAATCTATTACTGTTTTCCAGCAGATAATAGTCCAGAGAATAGAGCAGATAGCTCCTTTTTCCCAGAGAAAATTCTCCTCCCAGTCCCAGTGAGGGAGCCAGAGAGGGCTGCTGAAAGTCCGTGGCCGCTGATAATCTTAACTGGGTGGTCAGGTTCTGACGCTGCCAGAAATTTAACAGCCAGGTGCCCTGGAGGTTAAAATTCCGGCCGTCATAATGAAAAAGGCTGTTGAATTCATTAAGGGCATCAAAAGACATATTTAATATAAGCTGCAGGGATTCAATTTCACTGAAGCTGCTGCTTATTATGTAATCAGCTCTTTCCAATCTGGGGGACCAGGCCTGAACCGGACTGGCCAAAAGGAAAACAAAGAAAAAAATTAGAATTATAGCTGTCAATCTTTTCTCCATATATATCAGCTCCCTAAAAATCGCTTCTGATCAAAAGTGCATTGGAAATATTTCGCTCGCCGCTGGGAACGTTCATGTTAAAATCCCTCACCAGCAGTCTGGCGGTGGCTCCCCCATCCAGATTCATAGCAGATTCTGCGCCCAGTCCAAGCATCAGTTCTGCCAGTTCCTCAAGCTCCATGCCTATGCTTCGCTCAGGCTGGCGGCCATCAACAGTAACCATCAGCAGCCTGTTATCCCCGGTTAGACCCAGAGCTGATCTGGGAGCCCTTCCCTGGACAATATCAGGCTGAAACCGTTCTTCCTCAGCAGTAATATCTATTCTCCCCTCGGTGACCAGATTTGGTCCTGCCCCCAGGGCATGTTTGATGCTGCCCTGTAAGGCCGGTTCAGGCTCCAGAGTTTCCCTGAGTTCCAGTTCAGTTCCGGTTCGCACACCGCCCAGCACAAGTGCCTTCTGGCCCCTGGCCTGAATTAACCAGCCTTCTTCGGGAGCAGGTGTACTTACTCCAATACCTCCCCGATTAATTCCCTGAACTTGCCCAGCTTCATCCAGATAAATTTCCACAGCATCACTGCTCAGAGCTGGCGCCTGTTCACCCATATGTTTGTTTATTATTACAGCTTCATTTTCGCCGGGCTGGCGGTTGGCTCCGGTTATTGTCAGAGATTGATCCCGGGGCAAAATTAGTTCAGCCTGCCAGTCAAATCTCCCTATTTCAAATTCTCCATTCTCTGAGATAAGCAGGGTTGTCCTAATCAAATCCCGGGCCTTATCACTGGCTATCTGACCGTCAATTATCAAAAGACCCAGGGGCCGGCCGGTGCCATCAAAAAATCCTCCATTGATACCGCCCAGGGCCCGATTGCTCTGCCCCATAGCAACCAGATCTTCCCTTCCCTTTATTCTATCTTCAGAAAGAGCCGGGAAAACAGAGAAATGTCTATTGTTTAGATCCAGTTCTAAAAGATTAATCACCCGGGAACCCCACCAGGTCTGCTGACGAATTTCTTGATAATTCAAACCTCTCTGGACTCTGGCATCCACTACCAGCCGTGAGCTGGCCAGCTTTCCCATATTTACAAGCTCTGCCTCAGGAAATGCTTCCTGCAGTATCCGGTGATATTCTTTATCAAGCTGAGCAGAAAGCCTAACTTCATCAACCTTTATTATATCATATTCCCGGCTGGAATCCACTGTTTCTCCAGTTAAATTTTCCCAGTAATAATCAGCAGGAAATATTTGATTATTTTGAACCAGAAATTTAGTTTCTGTTTCTGCCACAGCCTTTCTAGTGGGGGTGCTTACCCCCTCTTCCGGTCGGTAATTTTCTCCTGAAACATATCCTGAGTCCTGATACAGGGCTTCTGCAGTCAAACGACTGCGAATAGTTACTGCCAGGGATTTAAGAGCATCAGCAGGCAGGGGTCTGCTTTCCTTTAACTGAATCAATTCCAGTTCCTGCCTGACCATATCCTCCAGAAATATTGATTTTACAATCTGCAGGCCTGAATCGTAACCTTCAATTTTTATTTCACCCTCAAAAAGATGTCCTTCAATAGAAAAATTTTCCTTTAATCTCAGATGATCTGTAGCTAAAATTAGTTCACCCCGCTGCCAGAGCTGCAGGTTATTTCCGGGTCTTGATATTTCAGTAACCCAGCCTTCATACCCTGCTGCTGTTAAATCTTCTTTAAGTTTGTCGGCCGGAGTTCTCTCGATAAAATTGCCAGCCTGGAGTCGATATAGATCCGGGCCTTCTATTATATTTAAATCAGAAAAACCCAGACTCTTTAATTCTTCCTTATGTTCTTCAACTCTATCCCTTTCTTCTGTGGCCAGGATTTGTACTGTATAATAATATTCTCCTTCTTCCGCTTCAGGATCATGCCTTATCTGAAATTTGTCTGAGGAAGACAAATCAGCTGTTTCTTCTTTTTTTGTCCGGATTTCGAGATTGAAATTTTGACCCGGGGTTATTTCAATCTCCTGTAATTCAGGAAAAATTCTGGCTGATAGTTTTCTATCATTCTGAATAAATTCAAGCATACCTTCAGGAAAATCAGCCTGGAGAGCCATTGCACTGCCAGAAAAAATTGCCAAAAGGATCAGCAGGATTGCTAAGACTAAGTTTCTAGGAAATATAGGAAAGCGCTTCATGAGTCAGCCTCCTTTTCAAGAGCTTACAATATCAATTCATACTACCTCAATTCATTTTTTATCAGATAAAAATAAACGGCCTTTGTTGCTTTCTAGCATCTGAACACGCAACGGAACAAGAGAAGAAGCGAAAATAATTTTATCAGAAACCAGATAATCAGACAATACCCCTAATAACAGCAGTCAGAAAAAGCCTGTAATCCTGTCTTATTAAAACCCTCGAGGCGGCCTCAGTAAAATAAATGTCACAAAAAACTATTTATGTAAATTATTTGCCAAATTTTTATATTTTTGAACTATTTAAAGACTATCAGGGCTCTTTTCCGGTAAACTTGCTCTAGGATAAACAGTATGATATTTTCATTATACCAACAAGTAAGGGCATTTACAATATCCAGTGCAATATTTCCTGCAAAAATCAGCTGGAAAGGTTGAGTAAATTGAACACGAATAGCCAGAAGACCGAAACAAAAAAATTAGCTGTTCAGGATAAATCCAGTATTCCTCTCTCCGTTCAGGTGTTTTATGGTCTGGGAGTTAGTTACGCCCTGGTTGATCAAATTTTTGCTCAATGGGTTCTTTATTATTACCTGCCACCCAGGGCTTCAACTCTAGAACCGGTGCTGCCCCCGCTGCTTATTTCACTGGCGCTGGTTATAAAAAACTTCTGCTGGTTTTCCTGGTGGTCCTGGCTCTGCTTTCGCTGGCCCTGACCCAGGTTGACCGCCTGCTGCTGGCAGCAGGTTCCTTTCTGCTTTCCTTCCTGTTTTATCTGGGATATCGGGAAGAGAGCTGATACTGAAAATGTGACTGTTAAAAGAGAATAATTAATTTAACTGAAAAAAATTATCTTGATCTCTAAAAATATAGTGCTGAACACCAAAATTTAAAAAAATTAAGCCGGGAGAAAATAATTCTCCCGGTTTAATAAAATGTTTTCAGTTTTATTTAACTGCAATTATTCTGGCTCCAGCTATTCTGGCTCCAGCTATTCTGGCTACTGCCCTATTAAAACCAGTTTGCTCTATTTGTCCTTGCTGCGGCGGATCTTTTTAGCTTCAGGCTTGGCCTGCACAATGGATTCCACCACCGGACGCAAGGAGGGACAGACATAGCTGCAGATCCCACATTCAGCGCATTCAGTGGCATGAAGCCTTTCTGCCTCATGATAATCCTCAGCTTCGGCTGCCAGGCTGAGCTCATTGGGAAATAAGAACATGGGGCAGTTATCTACACACTTGCCACAGCGAATGCAGGGTCCCGGTTCTCCTGAAACCTCTACCATCTCCTCGGGCAGGAGCAGTACTCCGGTATCACTTTTGGTCAGAGGAGCATCCAGAGTGTTAACAGCTGTTCCGGTCATGGCACCGCCCATCACTATCTTATGTCCCTTAATATTATTTACATCCACACCACAGCTTGTCAGGATATGGCGCACTGTTGTTCCAATGGGAATTATATAATTGCCTGCTTCGGGCACGGTATCAGGTCCGCTGACAGTCGTTACTCTTTCAAAGAGCGGCTTCTGCCGGGCTATTGCTTCATAAATAGCAATAGTGGTGCCCACATTTCTGACAATGCAGCCCACCTCTGCCGATCGGGCTCCCATGGGAGGCTCCTTATCGGTTACTGCCTTGATCAAAGTTTTCTTATAACCCTGGGGATACTTGGTATCTAAAGGGACTACATGAAAGTTATCAAGATCGGCTGTTTTTTCCTCCAGAACCTCAATAGCATCAGGCTTGTTGG
>PWHA01000198.1 GCA_003554685.1 Halanaerobiaceae bacterium | reverse complement strand
CTCAAGATCTGGGCTACAACTTTCTGGAATACTCAGGAGAACTTAATGCCATGCTGGTAGAAATCCCGGGTGATATGGTTCAAAGCCAGGCAATCAGCCAGGCGAGCTCAGAACCTGGGATCCTTTCAGCTCAAACAAATAATACCTTTACAATTCAAGATTATCAGCTGCCAAATGATGAGTATTATTATAAACAGTGGGCACCCTCGGTACTACGTTTACCCCAAACCTGGCGGGATGCTCAGGGTTCAAGCAATGTAAGAGTTGCAATTCTTGATACCGGAATTGATTATAGTCATGTAGAAATGGAAGGATTAGTAGATCTGGATTCCGGCTATAACTTTACCAGTGAGAATGAAACAGATTTTACTGACAGACACATGCATGGCACCCATGTAGCTGGAATTGTAGGAGCCAAAGCAAACAATTCTCGAGGTCTGGCAGGAGTAATGTGGGATGTTGAAATGTTGCCGGTAAAGGTTCTTGATGATAATGGCATGGGTGATGAATGGTCGGTTGCTCAGGGAATATTACATTCTGCTGGATTAAGAAATGACAGTAAAATTCAGCCAGCAGATGTGATAAATATGTCTCTGGGAATGCACAGTAGTGAAACGCCAGAATTAATTGAAGATGCTGTTGAAAAGGCTGCCAATGCCGGAGTAGTTATTGTAGCAGCCAGTGGTAATTCAGGTGAAAATGATGTAGCTTATCCGGCAAAATTTGATGAGGTAATAGCTGTAGGTGCACTAAGTAACAATGAATCAGGACCTCCAGAGCTGGCAAATTACTCCAGCTACGGACCGGAGCAGGACATTGTGGCACCTGGTACGGCAATCTGGAGCACTATTCCCGGCAACAGAATTCTGGATATGTCAGGGACTTCGATGGCAGCTCCCCAGGTTGCCGGACTGGCAGGACTTATGATTGCAGAGGGCATAAACCCTGATAATGTTCTGGATGTTATGATAGAGACTGCAATTGATCTGGAAGAACCGGGCTATAATGAGAAATACGGTCATGGCATGATCAATACCTACTGGGCGGTACATGAAGCCAGTCAAATCAAAATTATGGTCGGTAAAAGAACTGGAAAAGAATTTGAAACAACCGCTAAAGCCAGTTTATCTGTCACTGAGAGAGAATTCTCTCTTGCTGATGTACCGGAAGGAAAATATGAAGTAATGATCTGGCTTGATGTGAGAGGTAGTGGGGACTTAGAAAAGGGAGATTATTTTGTCTCAACCAGAGAAGTGGAACTTGAAGATGGAGAATATGATTTTGAGCTTACCTTAAAGGAGTATCCTGAATAGTTAATTAGAAGATAAGCAAAACATACAAAATCCCCGGGTTAATCCGGGGATTTTGTGTTTAAAGGAATTCTACTAAAAACCTAATAAAATTTAATTAAGTCAAGGTGTATAATAAAATATCTATAGCTGTTATCAGAAAAGCTGATTGGTGAATCAGAGCCTTCGTAACTGCCTTTATAGGTGTCCAACTTTCCGCTGGGTGGCATTTCATCAGGCTTTTCCTGATAACCCTTAATTTTTACTGCTTCTCTGTCATTTATCAGCTGCCAACCATTATCAAAATAAAAGTTGATCTCCCAATTATTATTTGTTTTTCTCACCCACACTGTTCCGGCATATTCATCCTGTCCGGCCCAAATATTTTGAACCTCTCCTTTTTTAGTAGCAAAATAATACCACCATCTCTCTGGATTACGAACATTAACTCCAGTGTCGCCACCAAAAGCCGTTTCTGTACGATAATCGCCCGGCTCACCAGAAATAGTTACCATTATAATATCGCGATACTCTCCGGCCCTGACAGCGCACCAGGGTTTATCACTAAAGGCTGGATTATATTCAATTTTTATTTTTCCCGGGTGAGTACCTCCGTCAAAATTTAAGCCGTACAAACCTCCACCAGGGAAAAAACTTCCAAAAGTTTCGAAATCATCAAAAATAGTATATTTAAAAAATTCATTTGTATAATCGTCAACTAAATTACCGTAACTTTGCCCATCATCTCCAACTGATTCAAAGTCCAGGTTAACATTCCAGCCATTAGTTTGCAATGTCCAGTTAACAATATCAACATCTGGTTCAACCTGAGAAAGGGTGGGATTGATAATATTAATTTCCAGCAAATCAGAATCAAAACTGAATTCAGGTGAATTTAGAAAAACTGGGTCATTAAATCGAGAATGAGGCGACTGCCAATCATTATCTTCAAATTTAACACTAACTGAGAGAACAGCAGAGTCAAAGGAGTCTCTACCCCAGAGATAATCAGATGCCTGAACCGGAAATAAAGAGATTGATATTGATGTAAGAATAACTAAAGAAATAATTAAAGCAATTTTAACCCCATAGATAACGGTATTTCTTACTCTTGTTTTGTTAAGCATTTTAATCATCCTCTCCTGTTATAGCCTGCAAAATTTCAACTGCTGTTTGGTCAGGCTGCTAATTGAAAGCAGCCTGACCAAATCCTGGGGACATCTTCTACCGGTGAAAAAGCTTTATTTAAAATTTACCCTTATTCCAGCGATGTATCTATCAATCTCTTCTCTGCTACCTTCAACCCCGGCCAGGACAGTTACTGAATTGCTCAAACTATATCCCAGCATCAACTGTAATTCACTGGATCCGAGATTGGAGCTGTACTTAATCCGGGCAGAAAGGGGGTGATATTTTAGAGTCAATCCCAGAGAATAGGCAGATTCCAGAATGAATTCAGCCCTGCTCATATTATAAAAAAATGGATAGTATGCGGCAAAGATTTCTAGATAGGGATCAAAGAAGACTCTTTCATTTAAAACTGGAGCAAATTCAAGCTGATTTGAATCTTTATCTCTGTTTCTCATAACCCTAAAACCAAGCCGTAAATCCTCATATGCTATGCCATCAATTCCAATAAAAATTACTGGTTGTAAGATATTCTTAATTGTCATCTCCAGAGCCAGTCCCCGAGATTGATTTAACAAAAGCAGATCAAATTCAGGAGGGGATAGTATCTCAATATATCCGGGATAGTTGCTGATAATAGAAGGCTGCGCCCAGAGAAGCCTGTTAAGCCCATCCATGGTCATTATATTACTTTCCCTTTCGTGATCAATATTTATCAGATTATGGGTTAAATAAAGAGCAAAGGTAGCTACCTCGCTTCTGCTCCCTTCTGCCCATGACTCACTAAGTGCTGTGTCACGGTTCCAGGTAATAATGCCAATTAAACGCATTTGATTCTTTTCACTCCAAAATTTTGTTTCAACTGCAGAAGTGCCCCCGGTGTTAAATTCTAACTCTGTTAAAATTCGTCCCTCAGGATCCAGTCTTTCCGGAAGTAGAGAGAGATACATAATTTGATCATGAGTTAATTTTCTGCCCGGCAGAGAATTATCAAGCTCAATAATTTTTTCTGAAATTTTGAAACTTACAGGTTGTGTTAATTCAGTTACGAGAACAGGTTTGGATACAGTTCTAACAATTTCTTCCGTCCGATAGGCTTCAAGTTGAACTAAAGCTCGGCTGCCAATACCAGCAATTTCTAGCAAATTATTGGCTGTTATTAGAGAAAAGAGATCCTGCATGTCAAGTTCAAATTTTAATCCCTGTAAACCGAGTTTCTGCCAGTCAGCCTCGTCAATTCTAATTATCTCAAGCTGATACTCAACCAGGAAAATATCTGAAGAGTTTCCCTCCAGCAAAACACCATTATCAGCCTTTATTGGGCTGGCAGTTAATAAAACAATTACCAGGATTAATAAACAGGTTGAAATTATCTTAATAGGATTCATATTCTCACTTCCCAACAATTTCTGCAGTTAGAAAAATAATCAGCTCACGTTCTGATTTTCTTTCAGTTTCTTCCCGGAAAAACCATCTCAACAGCGGAATATTGCCAAGAACCGGAACTGCGCTTGTAAACTCAGTCTCCCGGCTCATTGTCATACCTGCCAGAGTTAGAGCTTCTCCATTTTTAGCAAAAACAGTTGTATCCAGTTCACTGCGCTTAACAACCAGTCTATCCTGTCTTTCCTCACTAAAATGACTTAAGTCCGGATTGATTCTAAGACGGATAATTTCATCATTAATAATCTGGGGAGTAACCCGGACATCAACCCCAACATTAACTCTTTCCAGACGGGCAGGAGCATTGGCAGGCTCCAGAAAAATCACCTGTTCTTCTCCAATAAATAAATTAGCGGTAGCTCTGTCGTTAACCAGGATGCGGGGATTGGCTTCAATACTAACATCTTCGGTCTGAGCCAGGAATTTTAATCTTCCCTCCAGACTGCCAAAATCTCTTTCAAAAAGATACTTAAAACCAGCTCTTTCATAGAGCATACGGTAATAGTTATCCTGAGGCAGAGCAGCATCAGCTTTTATAAATCCCAGTAAATCCCCGCCTCTTTCCTGTAACAGCTCAGTGGAAATCTCGGTAACATGAACCTGAATCAACACTTCTTTTTCGGGAATATCGATCATCTTTATATAATCTTTAATTTCTTCCACAACCTGCTCAGGTGCTGTGATGGTAATAATATTATCACGGCGAGAGCTGCGCTGGACATAATCCTTATAATACGGAGGAAGGAGGGAGACAACCTCAGCAGAAGTGGTATAATTAAGAAAGTAAACCTCGCTGGTGGAAAGGCTTTTAAAGTTAGGGCTGCGCTGATCGGGCAGGGTGACGAGGTAAAAATCATCAATTTTTTGATAAACATAACCTCCGGTTAAGAACATCATATCCAGAGCTTTTTCCAGGGGAATGTCCTGAAGATCAAGAGTGATTGATCCTCTAACAGATTGATCATAGAGGATGTTAACCCCTGTTATAAAGGTGATTTCATTTATTGCTTCCCGAATATCAGTTTCAAAAAAGAAGGAAGAAACAAGGGGTATCTCATCTGCTATTTCTTCAGCCCAGACATGAGGTGTTAAAACAACAATCAAAAAACTCACAAGAAATAAACTAAAAAATATATTTCTATAAAAACTTTTTTCAAAATATTTCATTTTATAAATCACCACCATTCTCTTCGATTTCGACTATAAATTGTGATTCTGCTAAAGTGTCTCCTGCCAGTTCAGCTTTAACCATAACTTCATATATTCCCTCATAAATATTTTCAAAATCTCCCACCAAAAAACCAGAAAATGCAGGTAAAATACGATTAATATCCTCTGATAAAGTCAGAGTAACTGTACGAATAATTTCGCCATTTTCACTGTATATATATGCTGTTGCCCGGGGGGCAAAGGCAATATTTCCTGTATTTCTAACTGAGAGACTCATTATAGATCCATCTGGATCAGGAAAAACTGAAAGATCTCTAAACTCCAGTGTTGTTTGTTTTTCAGTACCGACAATTGCTTCCAACTCAACTAAGTGAGTTTCAAGATAATCCCCATTCTGAGATAATACTTTAATTTCAAGAATGCCATAATAACCACCTTCTGAACCTTCCCTGGGGGCTCTAATCATTGTCATTAATCTATCGCTTCCCCGGGATGGAATCAAATCTCGTCCGCTTTGTCTAATTTGAAAATCAAGTTCTGTGAAAATAGAACGTTCATAGCCAGGAAATTTATCCAACAATTCTACCTGATAATTAACGACTTCACCTGTTTGATTAAAAAGCTCTATTATGCTGGTATCTGCACCTCCAGCTCTAAGGTTTGCAGATATCAATTCAGAACTTATATTTAAATAACGCAGAGTCTCGGGCGTTAAATATTCATCTTCAACGCTAATCTGGATTCTTTGACTAGCTTGTTTGCCATCTGCATAACGCATAAATAATCTCAAATCATAATCACCAGGGAAAAGTGGGGCTGTTATTACTTCTTTAAATTGAACTTCAGATTTAGGATAAACTATTGTACCTTGTTTACCAACTGCTGTCCTCAAGACTACTCTTTCAACCAAACGATTACTTTCATCTCTAATAGTAACTTCCCCATAAACGCCATAAGCAAGTTCAGAAGTATTTTTAATATGAGCCATTAATTGAGGTTTGCTTCTATTGTCTGGACCAAAATTAAATTCAATAATTTCCATTCTTTCTCTTAGCCAGGGTTGAGGTATATTAATATTAATCTTTACAGCGTATCGAACTAAAACTTGAATTCCTGTCTCAAAGGCAGGATCTTCTTCTTGAAACATGACAACTATCATATGGGAACCCTCGGCATCCAAAGGAACCTCTATTCTAACTGGAACCCATAGATTTTGCCTAGGCGGTATTAAAGCTCTGTTCTGAATTGTAATCCAATCTAAAGGGGAATAGTCAGATTCATCTGAGGAAATATATGAAAGTGCACCGTTAAGCATTTGCCTTGACTCATAAATATCAATGTTTACCACTTGTTGTCTTTCTAAACCAAGTAAAGTTAAATCAAATTCTATAGCTTCACCAGGCTTCATTTCTAAATTGACTGAAAGTGGTTGCACCCCAAATCCAAAAACACTTAACGAAAAACAAAAAAAGAAAAACACAAAAGTGACATTTATAAAAATTAGTTTTTTCTTATTCATTGAAAATAGCCCCCAGGCATATATAATATTTTTAATATTATGAAAAGGAAGGTTTATTAAATTGCAAACCTTCCTTTTCATTTTTAGTCAAAGCTGTACTTTGTAAAAATTAATTTTGTTACTCTTTATTTAAACATTAATTGAATAATGTTTAAATTACTATACCCAAATCTGAAACTGTAACTCTTACTTCAGCATTATATTCTCCTGCAGGAACATGAGTCACTTTATCCAGTTTAAATCCAACGATTAACTCATATCTTCTTTCTACGCATACTTGAAAGTTTTGTAAAACGCTAGTATTATCAGCTATTGCCATAGCTGCACCAGGAGCGTCTCCAAAAACCCCAACATAACCTCCAGCAGCTGAATTGGGGAATAAAGCTGCAACATTAGCATGATTAAAGGCAAAATCTGTCTGTCCTACTGCTGCTGCATGCCCAGAATCATCTTGAACAGCTAGATTACTTGTTCTATCATGGACTGCCAAAATAGTATTGACATCATCCATCCAGGTTGTGCCAGGGAGCCATTCGTAATAGATAAATATTGGAGTGTTAGTTCCTACTTCTATTGTAGCAAGGTTACTTTCTGTAGCACCAACAGATTGTCCTGTGTGAACAATTGGAACACCGGGAAATGCTTCTTGCATCATATTACCAAAAATTGTGCCATCATTTGCATAAATTCCCCATTCAGGTGTAAGCCAAACTTCTGTCATGAGAGCTTGAGCTGGATCAACAAAGATACTATCCGGATAGATGACATTTAAAGTAGCATAAGGAGCAATCAAGGCTCTTACATTCAGATATTCTGGGGCTAAATTAACAGCTGGCATTGGGGGAATGGCCAATGCAGAAAAACTAAATCCAAAAACCATAGCGACCATAATCAACAGTACCATAACTTTTTTCATTTTTTTGTTCCTCCTCATTGGGTTTAATTGTTTTTCTCTTATCCTCTGGCCGGTTTCACCATTAGCTCGCCGTCTTATCAAGGTGACCAGATAAAAAAAAGACGGG
>PWHA01000250.1 GCA_003554685.1 Halanaerobiaceae bacterium | reverse complement strand
TAGCCTTTTTCTGGATTGGAGCCCTCCACCTGCTGGAGACCGGTGATATCACTTTTTTCTTCACCCTGGTTGTCTTATTTGACATAGTCTCGATGTCAATCGTGCTGATCGGAGTCACCATCTTCTTTGAAAAGCAGGAGGGCGTCTTAAAATCCCTCTTCGTGGCTCCCATTTCCCGCATTGAGTTCATCTCGGCCAAGACAGCGGGCAATCTCATTTCTAATCTTATTACCATTTTGCTGGTATATATCTATGCCCTGATCTTTACCGAAATCAGCCTCAATCCCGCCGGTTTGCTGGGAGCCATTATCCTGATCGGTATCTTTCATTCGCTGGTTGGTTTTCTCATCATCTACCGCTGTCAGAGTTTCACCGAGCTTCTCATCGGCATGATGAAGTACTTTCTGGTTATGATGCTGCCGGTGGTGCTGGAATACCTGGGGGTTTTCACCAACGGGGTCTTTGCCAACGAAATGATCAGCAATTTGATCTATCTCGTCCCCACCAAGGCCGCGGCTGTGGTGATTGAAGGCGTCACCGGTACAGCCGGCAGTGGTGAGCTCCTCTTCTCGGTGCTCTATTTGATTGTCGGCTCCCTGGTCCTGGCCTATTTTGTCTTTACCGGATTCAAAAACTTTGCCGCCCGGGAAAGTGGTGTTTAACATGAAAGATAAAATTAACGAAAAAATAAGCGAAAAAAAGACAGATAAAAGATCCGGGAATTCATCCGACAGAGCATCCGGTAGAAAATCCGGTGGAACATCCGGCGAAACATCCGGCAATTCATCAGCTTTGAGCCTCTATCTGATCTTTGTTAAAAGTGAATTTAAAAGGTGGGTCCGGGAGCCTCTTACCAGAGTTATGGTCGCCTATCCGCTGATTTTCGGGCTCATCGGCCGCTATCTCCTGCCCTATATTGAAGAAAATACCGGGCTGATTATAGCTCTTTATGCCGACCTGATTCTGGTAATGTTGACCCTGATGATGCCGCTGGTTTTCGGAATCCTGATGGGATTTTCCATTCTCGACGACCGGGATGATAATGTCCTGGCAGCGGTTAAGGTTACCCCGCTGGGCCTCAATAGATACTTTTCTTTCAGGGTGATCATGATCTTTATCTGCACCATCCTGGCCTGCCTCTTTGTCATTCTTTTCTCCGCCATCGCCGACCTGGGGACGGGAAGGGTGATTTCAATAGCGGTGCTGGCTTCACTGGCCGCACCCCTGACCGGCCTCTTTATCAACATTTTTGCCAGCAATAAGATTGAAGGCTTCGCCATTTTCAAGGGTTTTGGCGCCCTGATATTTTTTCCCATCATCGCCCTGTTCTTTACTGATTTTAAGGAGCTCTTCTTCGCCTTCGCCCCGGGATTTTTCCCGGCCAAAGCCATCAGCAGCAGCATCCGCGGCAATGAGTTTATGTTTTTAAGCTACAACCAGTATATTTTCTGGGGTTGGGTCTACGGAATTGTCCTGAATCTGCTTGCCTACCGCTATTTCCGAAAGAAGAGGAAGGTATGAGTGAGGTGTGAGGAAGATGTGAGGAAGGCATGGGGATGGTGTGGGTAAGGTGCCGGGAAGATGTGGAGAAGATGTATAGAAGGTGTGGATAAGACGTCGGGAAGATGTCAGGAAGGTGTCGGGATAATTTATACCCCTCTTTCTCTGCCCCTCTTTTTCCCTCTTTTGCTCCTCTTCCCGGAAAGCTGGACTGCGCTACCGGTCAGCAATATAATTTGTCGTCTGTATATATAATGGTTCGCCAACAAAAAGGTCTGTTTCGCAGATTAAAACACAGAACCATACTATATATTGCATTGAATTGATCTGCAATCCACTATATATAGTGCCAAGAATAATATTTTTACCTTTCTGTGAGCAAACCATATAATATATAGTCGATAGTCGTCTGTATATATTATATATAATTGTTCCTGGTTGCTTTCTACCAGCCGAACAGGAAAAAGAATTATTCAGTCATTAAAATTGAAATTTTCAGACACATTACACATACTTTATCTGCACGTAAAAGAAAATGACCAGAGAAATTATTTCGTACTTTATCTGCACGTAAAAGAAAATGACCAGAGAAATTATTTCGTAAAAGCTGAATTTTTCTGCTTTACGTTCCGGAAACTTATGTGTGCTGTCCCGCAATATTCGTAATTATCAGAAAAATACGAAGCCCATCAACATCTCTTCTAGCTGTTCCGGTAATGCTCTCCAGGTTAAATTTTCTTAGACCTGATTTAACGACAAAGGAAGAAAGAACAAGTTTTGAAGAAAGAGCAAGCATTTAAAAAAGAGCAACTTTCGAAGAAAGAGCAAGTATTAATGAAATAATTGAACTTTGAAGAAAGAGGTGAAAAAATGTCCCGGGAAAATGCTGTCGAAGTTCACAACCTGAAAAAATCCTACGACTCCCTCAAAGCGGTTGATGGCATCTCTTTTTATGTGAAAAAGGGGCAGGTCTTTACCCTGCTGGGTCCCAACGGTGCCGGTAAAACCACCACCATTGAAATCCTGCAGGGGCTGAAAACCGCTGACAGCGGCCGGCTGAAGTTTTTCGGCCGGGAGATTGAGCGGATTGGCCGTCAGGAAAAGGAAGAAATCGGAGTTCTGCTCCAGCGCACCAATTATATTGAGAAGATCAAGGTCCGGGAGATGCTGGAAATGTTTCGCTCCTTCTACAACAAATCCCGAATCCTGGAGGCTGCTGATATTCTGGAAAGAATTGAACTTCAGGATAAGTCCGATGATTATGTTGAAAACCTCTCCGGCGGCCAGCAGCAGCGGCTGGCCATCGGTCTGGCCCTGATCAATGATCCCCGGATTCTCTTTCTCGATGAACCGACCACCGGGCTGGATCCCCAGGCCCGGAGAAATCTCTGGGATCTGATTGAAGACCTAAAGGCTGAGGGCAAAACTATTTTTCTCACCACCCACTACATGGATGAAGCCGAAAAACTTTCTGATTATGTTTATATCATGGATCGGGGGCGGATAATTGCCAGCGGCAGCCCCGAAGAGCTGATCGAGGAACTGGGGCAGGATAATGTGGTGGAATTTGCCCACAACGGTCTATCTAAAACTGCTCTTGAGGAGCTGAAAGCCAGTTATCCCGATTTAAATCTCACCGAAGAAAGCATCTCGATTTACGTGACCAGTCTGACCGAAGCCCTGATCCGGCTGACAGCCTGGGCTGAAGCCGGTGACTTTAAGTTAGATAATCTCAAAATCAGACGTCCCAATCTGGAGGATGTCTTTCTCGAGCTCACCGGCAGGGGGTTGAGAGACTGATGACAGCAATCACCAGTATCTTTCTCCAGTATATCCGCCAGCAGCTGCGGGATAAATACTCCATCTTCTGGAATCTAGCGTTCCCTCTGCTGCTGCTGACCTTTCTGGCCCTGGTCTTTGGTGGCCAGCAGCAGCCCGAGATAACCTTCCAGATCAGCCTGATTCCCCGGGATGAATCTTTACAGGATTCTGCTCTACTGGATGCTGCTCATTATGATTCTGCTCTATCTGTCACTCCACAGCAGGTTACAGCTATGCGGGATTCTGACCAACAGGAAACTGTCCTCCATACCCTCCATAATATCGCTTTGCAGAATGATATTTTGCAGGAAACTGCCCTCCAGAATACCGCTGATGCTGCCCTGAAGAAAACCGCCCAGCAGGATGATATTTTACAGGGGACTGTTCTGCAGGGTACCACCTTTCAGAATGCTGTTTTACAGGAAACTGCCCTCCTGAATACCGCTTGGCAAAATGTTGCCCTAGAAGAGGCTTCTTTCCAGGATAATACTTTATCAAAGGCTGCTCAAAATGATAGTGCTCGACAGGACACTGTCCTAACCGGTCCGGCTTCGGAGAACAGCTTTTTCACGGCAGGGGAATATCCCGAAGTAAATCCCGCAGCCGGGGAAATGCAGGAGGAAAAGCAGGGTATAAATCCCCCGGCCAGCATAACTCCAGGTTTTCCCGGAATCCAGGATTTAAGCTACGCTGCAGTTTTGGATGATCTCTTTATCGGAATTGAAGCCTCGGAAGACAGCCGCTGGTTTAAATTCCATCGTCTCCCGGAGGGTGTTTCGGCCGAAGACTTTCTGGAAAGTGAAAAAACCAGGCTGGAACAAGGTGAGCGCCATCTGCTGCTGGTAATCCCGGAGGGAACTCTGGCCGGGCCCGATGTGATTGAACTCTACCACCGGTCTGAAAGCCAGCTTTCCCGGATTGCTGCCGATGTCATTACCAGCATTCTGATCGAGGTCAACCGGGAACTCAATATCGCCAGCGGCAGCCTGGACCGCTCAGAACTGCTGGCCAGCAGCACCGCTCAGATCGAGCTGTCCACCCGCCAGGCAGAGAGAGCCGGTTTTTCCATGGCTGAATATCTGGTGCCGGGAATCATTCTTTTCACCTTCTTGCTATCCGGCCTGGATATTATGGTCAGCCGCATCTCCTCTCTGCGGGCCCGGGGAATTCTGAGAAGATATTTCGCCACCCCGCTGAGGCCTATTCAATATTTTGCCGGAATCATCGGCTATATCATTGTTCTTTCTCTGATCCAGGTAATCTTGATTTACGGATGGTCAGTCTTCTTTTTTAACATTAATCTGGATATCTTTGATCTCCGCTTTATTGGCTATCTGCTATTTGGACTGATAATTTCCCTTTCCTTCGGCTTTCTGGTCCTCGGCCTGGTTAAAAGCAAAGAATCGGTAGGAATTATCACCTCGGCAATCATCTATCCCCTGGCTTTTCTGGGCGGAATTTTCTTTCCGGTCACCGAGATTCCCGGATTTATCAGATTTATTGTCTTGATTAATCCGGTTACCTACCTCACCAACGGTATGCGGGATCTCCTGGGAATCTATCCCAGCACCACCTCGCCGATTCTCAATATTCTAGTTCCAGCAGCCTGGCTGGTGGTGGGGCTGATTGTCTCAGCACTGAGTTTCAAATGGAATCCGGGAGGTGAAGGCTGATGTTTGGAGAAAAATTTTATCCGGATCTCAAGCAATATTTTGCCAATCTCAAAATTTTAACTTTGAGCTTTCTCCGGGACCGTCAGACAGTATTTTTTGTTATGCTGCTGCCGCTGATCTTTCTGATCATTTTTGGCTCCCTCTATTCTCAAAACGGCCAGGGCCAGGCCAATCTGGTGGCCATCTACTACAGCGAAACCGCCAGCCTGAATCCTGGAGAAATATCAGCAGTCATTGAGGAAAACAGCAGCCTGGCCTATCAGGAGGTAGCCTCTTTCGAGGAGGGAGAAGATCTTTTAAGAAATTACCAGGCCGATATTCTGCTGGAGGTTGGTGATAACCGCCTGGACTATTATTTTAATCCGGTCCGCCTCCAAGATAATCCTGCCCTAGAACAGCAGGCAGCTCTGATTAACCGGGAACTGGATGTCAGAAGGACCGGGATGGAGGAATATCTCCAGCTTGAGATAAGGGATATCCCCCCCGATTCCTCTCAGACCGGGACTGCCGTGCCTTCCCGGCTTTTCTCGCTCTTCCCCGGGCTGATTGCCCTGGGTATGGCTTCCTCCGGGCTCTTTGTCATAGTGGAGCTTTTTCATTATTTCCGGGAGCGGGGAGTTTTGAAGCGGTTGGGAGCCTCACCTCTTAACCGGGGATCCTTTATCTTTGCCCTGGTCTCCAGCCGTCTGCCCGGTTCCCTGCTCAGCAGTCTGCTGGTACTGCTGGCCAGCAGGCTGCTCTTCGGGGTCAGCTTTGAAATCAACTGGCTGCTCTTTATTCCCTATCTGATCATCGGCACGGTAATAATGATGGGGCTGGGTGCCCTGATAACCCTGGTAACCACCACTGCAGACAGCGGCTTCCAGGCCGCTAACATCCTGCTGACGGTGATGATCTTCTTCTCGGGAATCTATTTCCCCATTGAATTTCTGCCCTCCTATTTTCAGCGGGCCAGCACTTTTCTACCGCTGACCTATCTAGCCCGGGGAATGCAGCAGATAATGGGGGTAAGCCCGCTGGAGACCGGACAGTTTCTCCTGGAAACCGGCAGCCTGCTGATAATTTCTCTGCTGCTGATAATCATAGTTGCAAAAAAATCCAGCTGGACAGATTAACCCTAACTTCCGATTAGTCTCTTATTCCAGCTGGATAGTCTATCAGGATTTAATTCTGCTTTCCAGGCTAATTGTTATATTGCTGATAAACGGTTATACTACTATCAGATCAAATTCTCATATTTTGCTGATAAAGGCCAACTCTGCTATCAAATCAAATTCTTATATTACGCTGATAAAGGCTAATTCTGTTTTCCGGTCAACCACAGATATTTCAGCCATTAGCCCAGCTCTTCGGCAAATTTCTTGATATTCTCATCCTTAATTTTCGACTCACTCCTGTCCACTCCAGCCACTTTTTTAATCATAGCCCGGGAAATAAAGCTCATTTTTTCCAGATTAAATTCATGACCAAAGAGCCCTTTAGCAGCTGCCTTCTCCAGAAGTTCTGCCGGAAAAGCATTTTCCAGCTGCTCCAGGGCTTTTTCTTCTTCAGCACAACAGATAAAAAGTCCCAGCTGCTCGGCCTGCAGCAGCTTATCCAGATTTGCCTGACAAAATTTCTTAATCGATTTTTGAATTTTCCCGATGTGAATTGAACCCCCAACGATTACCCGCTCATAGTCCTCAACCCTGACTTTTCGGGAAGCCTTCTCCTGCAGATTAATAATCTTTACTTCTCCGTCCAGCTGCCCGGCCAGTTTTTCAGCTGCCTTCCGGGTTGTGCCGTGTTTGGAAGCATAGGCCAGTAATGTTTTCATCTTTAATTTCCCTCTC
This sequence comes from Halanaerobiaceae bacterium, assembly GCA_003554685.1. Classification (GTDB taxonomy): domain Bacteria; phylum Bacillota; class Halanaerobiia; order Halanaerobiales; family Halarsenatibacteraceae; genus T1SED10-84. Next base: position 782 of record PWHA01000250.1, on the reverse strand, counting down.
TTTTTCTGAAATTGAAATTGTTTTTTAACCTGCCCTTAATTCTTTGCTTAAAAAGCATTCTCCAGAGCTTTAAGATAAGCCTTGCTGCTGACGGTAGCTCCCCCCACAATATCGATGTCGAGGCTCTGTCTTGCTATGACCTGGGAAAATATTTTATCTGCCAGTTCCCCGTCCACCACCATCATGTCATCCAGCACACTTATCTCCCTTATTTCCCCGTTTTCCACCACAACTTCCAGCTCATTTGACCATCTGCGGAAATCATAACTGCCGGTATATCGGCCGTCCCCCTGCTCCGCCGGATAAATTCCCCCGATTTCCAGGGCAGCCCCTTCCTGCAGCCCCCGGGAAAAATAAAAGAGGGCGCCCGCTGTTCCCAGGACAACCAGTCCCACGGCAATCAGTAGAATCCTGATTATCCTGCTCCTGTCCAGACTCATTTTAAATCCTCTCCCCCAAATTAAATTTTCAGGCCCACTGTAAAAAATCCGGGCATTAACAAAAATTGGGTGTTTATAAGTAAATCAAATCAGCCGAATTGGTAATCATAAAATAAATAAAGCCTAAATTATCTCACCGGAATATATATTTCCATCCGGGAATCCGGGTCGCCAGCACCCTTGAAATTCTCATCAAAAACCTGAATATCAAACTGATGAGCCAGACTGAAATCCGAATCTTCCAGCCAGTCATAGGCCAGTTTAAAGGCCTGACCATAGGTGCCGTCCTTAAATTGATGGGTAAAAACAGCATATCTTCCTGCCGGAACAACCTTTATAAAG
>PWHA01000089.1 GCA_003554685.1 Halanaerobiaceae bacterium | reverse complement strand
TCAAGGTTATTCATATCTTTTGTTATTTCTGACATCTCTGGTATAACTTGAAATTCTAATCCTCTTTTTTCCTGATTTATTTTAATTACCTGTCCCTCCTCTTCAATTTTATACCCTTCAAGAAACATTTCAAGCAGATGATAGGGAATTAACAGGTCATTATTAATTTTAAGCGGTTTATTTTCAAGTTCAACTGTCTCACCGGAAATATTTACTCTGTAGGATTCTGTATCCACAAAGAGTATCCGGTCCTTCCAGTTTAAAATTGTTCTTTTATCGTCAATTTCATAAAATTCCATATTCAGTTTTTGAAACTGCTTCATTGGAACCATGGTACCGGCATCGATGCTTTCTGGTTTTATATTAAAAGAGATTTCAAAATCATTCATTTCTACGGTTAGTGCCTCTGAACTAAATGATATTAATATTAAAAATATAATCATAAAAATAAAAATAATGTTAAAAACAATATTCTTCTTTTTCATGATAATTACCTCCCGACCTGTAGTGAAAAAATTAGATGTGAGGGAAGCTAAAATACAGGGAGCATCCAGATAATTATGCAGCCCGATAATTAAAAAACCAGCAAAACTTGATTTTAACTAAAACATGATTTTAACTATAAAATCCGCTCCTGATCATGTGATTTATCCAGAGCAGATTCTATCAAAGAATAACGATTAGATAAGATTTTGTCAGAGGGTAGAATTAATTCAGAGAGTAGAATTATTGAAGTGAAATTATTGAAGTGGATCAGATTACTCCAGGTAATGGTAGTTTGAATGATAGCAGCTATAGCGAATTATATTATAAAAAAGTTATATCAGTTTTTAAAAAGTTAAATCTGTTCTTTTAGTGTACACAGCTGAAACAATTTATTTATTTAACTTTTATCATCTAAATTATATTTTTATCAAAGTTAAGGTCATCTTCCTGCAAAGGGTGAAAGACCCATTCCAGATCTATCTTTTCACTGAATGATAGAGGAGGTTTACAGCTACATCCACTACCTTCGGGCATGGAACGTTCCTGGCATCTTCCCTTATGGTTAAACCAGCAATCCAGCTCGGGGCATTTTTTAAGAGATTGATGAAAACTTTCTTCAATTCTTTTTCTGACTTTATTTATATCCTCAGCAGTTATATCATGGAATAATATTAAAAACCGATCTTTATCCCAGAGGGAAAAAATATCACTCTGTCTAATTGTTTTTTGCAAGGTCTTTTGCAGCAGATAGGCGGCTTCTTCCAGTCTCTCTGATTCGCCGGAACTAAATGTGATTTTTATCTGAAAAACATAAACATTGTGCCAGTCCCGGCTGGCTCTTCTCTTTTCCATTTCACAGAAGGTGGTAAAGGTTTCTCTATTGCATTGTAAGGGTCCGCTGTCAGCAGATAAATTTGAAGACCTGTCTCCTGCAGTATTTTGATTATTTCTTCCGGAAATTTCTGTTTTGGTGTTTTGTGCTTTAGAATTGTGATCGCTGTTGGAATTTTTATAATTCAAGTTTCTGCCACCTCTTAAATTGACCAGGGTTAAAAAATATACAGGCTATAAAAGATATAAAAGAATGCGGTAGTAATTAAAAGATTATTCTTGAATAGTTGAACCTGCTATCTTATATCCAGTCTGTGAGTTAATTGCTATCTATATTATATCTATTGTTTTATATCTATTACTATCTATATTATATCTTTTAAATCAGTTTATATCAATAGTCAGTTTATATCAATATATTGTCAAAATTTGATTTTTAGAATTTTTCGGTTTTAAATAATCAGGTTAATCAGGCCAGGTCGATTTTGTAGTTCAGGAATGATTTTGACAGATATGTTAATCTATAAATGTCTTTAAATATCATTTCGGAGTGCGACCAATTATTTATCAATATTAACATACGCAAGCAATGATTTCTAAAGCAGCCTGGCTTAACAATTTCTGGTCTGTTAATTTATTTAGCAGGCTGATATAATAGGAATAAATGGAGACTGGAGGGATTGGCAGGCAATGAAAATCAGCTACGAACAAACTATTGACTGGGAAAATAAAATATATATTGATACCAGAACAGCTGAGGAGTACCAAGAGGCAACCATCCCGGGCGCTATTAATCTGGAGGTCTTAAGTTCTGAGGAACGAGCCGAGGTCAGCAGGCTTTACAACCGGGGTCGGCATCAGGAATCCTATCTTATGGGGGTGGAGTATCTAGCGCCAAAGCTTCCGGATCTGCTGGGTCGGCTAGCTGAACTGAGCAGTGAGTATGAGCGGCTGATTCTGTTCTGTTCCCGGGGCGGAACGCGGAGTGAAAGTTTGTATGTAACAGCCGGGTTGATTAATCTGGAGGTCTGTAAACTTCAGGGTGGCTATAAAAACTACCGCCAGTATGTCCTGCAGCGGCTTAATAACTTTGAGCTTGAGTTAGAGGCTAAACTGATTGTGCTGCACGGCAATACCGGCTGCGGCAAAACCGAGGTACTGGAAGAGCTGGAAAGGCGGGGTTATCCGATAATTAACCTGGAACGGCTGGCCAATCACCGGGGTTCTGCCTTTGGCAGCATTGATCTGGGAGAGCCTCATAACCAGAAGTATTTTGACTCGCTGCTGCTGAAGCGGCTGGAGGAAGTGAAGGGCTGTCAGCATATTTTTACCGAAGCTGAAAGCCGGCGGATCGGATATTCCGTGCTGCCGGACTGGTGGATGGAAAAAATGGAGGCCGGGCTGCATATTCTGCTGGAGGCTCCTCTGGAATGCCGGGTGGAAAGGATATATCAGGAATATGCAGCTTCCTTTGAAAAGAATCCCCGGGGATTCAGGAACAAAGTGAGGGAATCGCTGCGGGGAATTGAAAAGTATCTGATCAAGAATATTGGCAAAGCCGGATATCAGGAGCTGCTGGAACAGCTGGAGCAGGGTGAGATTCGAGAAATAATCCGGAGGCTGCTCCGGGATTATTATGACTATTTTTATTCTTATGCTCAGAAGAATCAGGAGAGATTTGTGAGGAAGCTGCAGGGCTACCAAGCCGAAAAGCTGGCTGATGAAATAATTCAAGTATTTGAGGGATTTACTAATTAGAAGGATTTGCTAGTTAGAGAAATTTACTAATTTGCTAATTAGAGAAATTTGCTGCTTATTAGTTTTAAAAACAAATTAGTTTTAAAAACAAATTCCAGAATCTTATTCCTGCTTAAATCTGGCCGGCTTTTATCTTTCACCGACCAGACTGGCAAATCTGTCAAATCTGTGAATCTATGATTAAATTTTCGATTTCTGCTCTGTTGCTTCTTTTGCTCCCGATCTTTTTCTCCGATGATTTACCGGAAAGATTTAACTGGATTAAGAAATCCGGTTCAATTCAGCTTAATCCAGTTAAATGGGGTTTCTGAAATAGTTTCTAAAATAGTTTCTAAGAATCAGGGTATTTCCTGGATTACGATCGTTCTGGCCAGGCGGTCACCCAGCCGCTTCTTTTCGGGATGAGAAAGAGCGGCAATCAGCTCGATTATCCAGACTATTAGTGAAATAATCGGTGCTAATATAAAGCCCAGCAGAGGAATTATGCCGACAATTAACCCCAGGGCAGGAATGAAATTTCTCTGCAGGCAAACTGTCCTGGTCAGGTTTTTATATTTTTCAGTACCGGTTTCCACCACTACCTGCAGTCCCAGAGCCCGTTTGCCGGGACTTCTATTGCGCCATCTTTTATCTCCGGTTATTTCGTACATTATGACATCCCGGAGCAGCAGGTAGGAGGCGCTTAAGATCGAGCGAATTATTGGCAGGGGCATTATAAAGAAAAGTCCTGCTATCAGGACATCAAGGGCAAAGGCCAGCATCCGGCTGCCTAAGTCAGCCCGGCGGTATGTCATCGTTCATCACTACCTTTCATTTATTAAAACGTCAGAAAAAAACATCAGGGACATCAATGCCATGAGTTAATAATTTAGTTAATGCTTTGAGTTATAGCTTATTTTGTGTCATAGCTCATTTTCAATCACCGTGTAAATGTAATCCTTCTCAAGCTCAGCCTGGATTACCTCATACTCCAGAAATTCCTCATCAAAATGAGCAATATCCAGCAGATAAATCTCCTCATCTTCCAGATATTTCAAATCCATGATTTCCATGCGGTCCTCTTCGGGGAATCCAACCAGCTCTGCCATTTCACCGGAAGAGGCTCGAACCACCTGCAGCTCTCCCCCAACTGTGACTGTACCGTAGGCATAACCCTCCAGAACCAGCAGATATTCATCATCCAGCCACCAGACATTTTTTGGAGTGTACTGGTCACCAAAATCCTGGCCCTCCAGCAGGGTAATGATTTCGTCAGAGGAATAATCATAAATATAAAGACTGCCAATACCCTCCCACTGCCGGGGAGCTATATAGGTCAGCTGGGATCTGTCCGGGGAAATTCGGGGAGGGGAGGGAAAATTATCGGACAGCAGGCGGATTTCCTCCTCTTCTGTTTCTCCTGTTCGAGTAATGCTCAAACTTTCTTCTGGCTGATAGTTTATCTGACCATCGGAAATCACCTCTTCAACCAGAAAATCCTGATAAACATAAGCCAGATAAACTCCGGCAGCCAGCGAAAGAACCAGCACGATAAGCAGTATTTTCACCCGGGTTTTTTTAATTTCAGCCATCCAGTTGCCTCCTCCTCCTAACTGACTTTTTCTTCAGATATTTTCCCGGAAATTTTTATCAACCGTTAATCAGTAGACCAAATTTATTATTCACTTTTGTACATGCCTGTACATATAAATTTAAAATTTCTCTGGATAAGAATTATTCTGAGAAAAGTGAAAGCTGATCTCTCTCCGGCAAACCTTCCAGGCTGCCGTGCTCTTTCATGACATCAATAACCGTGCTGGAAAGGCTGGTGCGGTTTTGAAGATCTTCAATCGAAGAGAATTTGCTTTCCTGCCGGGCGGTTAACAGGCTTTCAGCGGCAGCACTGCCCAGCCCCGTCAGACTGATGAGAGGAGGCAGCAGACCCTCTTTTGTCAGCTGAAAGTCGCTGATGCTGGAACGATAAAGATCAACCGGCAGAAAGTTAATACCCCGGGCCATGGCTTCGATAACGATCTCCAGCACCGTCATCAGGTTTTTATCTTTGGCGGTAAGCTCGCTGCTCCGGGATTCCAGTTCCTGATAATAATCCAGGACATACTGATAACCCTGGCTTACGATCTCGGCATCGAAATCACCGGCTTTGATGGTGAAATAGGTGGTATAAAACTCCTCCGGATGCCTGACCTTAAAGTAAGCAATCCTGAAGGCCATCATTACATAAGCAGCTGCGTGGGCCTTGGGGAACATGTACTTTATTTTTTTACAGGAATCGATATACCAGTCCGGAACACCGGCAGCCCGCATCTTCTTCTCCTCTTCGGCGGCAAGGCCCTTGCCCTTGCGGACATGCTCCATGATGCTGAAGCTGTCAGCCGGATCCAATCCCTGCTGGTTGAGATAGTTCATGATGTCATCGCGGACCGAGATTACCTCCTTGAGTTCAGCAATCTCTTCCTGAATCAAGTCCCGGGCGTTGTTGAGCCAGACATCGGTGCCGTGTGACAGGCCGCTGATCCTCAGCAGTTCGGCAAAGGTGGTGGGACGGGTTTCTGTCAGCATCTGGCGGACAAAGGAGGTTCCGAATTCCGGAATGCCAAGGGTGCCGACCTTAAGGTCCAGATCATTTCTTTCCAGATTGAGGGGCTCAACTCCTGAGAATATCTGCATGGTTTTAGGGTGGTCAAGCTCGATGCTCAGGGGGTCAACGCCAGTCATATCCTGCAGCATACGGATCGAGGTCGGGTCATCGTGACCGAGCAGGTCCAGCTTGAGGATCCGGCCGCTGATGGCGTGATAGTCAAAGTGGGTGGTGCGGACATCGGTGCTCTGGTCGTTGGCCGGATGCTGGATGGGCGTGAAATCATGGATGTCCCTGTCCCGGGGTACCACCATCAGGCCGCCGGGGTGCTGACCGGTGGTACGCTTGACGCCGGTACAGCCCTGAACCAGGCGGTTGATTTCGGTCCTTCGTTTGTCCAACCCCTTCTCCTGGAGATAATTTTTCACAAAACCATAAGCCGTACGGTCAGCAATGGTCGAAATGGTGCCGGCCCGGAAAACATAATCCCGGCCGAAATAATCCTCGGTAACCGAGTGAATCTTGGACTGATACTCGCCTGAGAAGTTAAGGTCGATATCGGGTACTTTATTGCCGTCAAAACCCATGAATACCTCAAAGGGAATATCGAAGCCGTCCTTGATGAGCCTGGCTCCACAGTGCGGACAGCGGGCATCGGGGAGGTCGGCTCCGGTGCCGGCCTGTATGCTGGTGTTAGTATCCCGGCTGGCATCTGCGTTTTTGGTGGTAATGTTTTTGGTGGTACCGGGTTCCTCAGAATCGGAATTTTCTGCAGCGGGCCTGTCAGTTTCGGGTTTATCAATCTTGGGGGTTTTGGATTCGGAATTATCTGCCCCGGAGGTAAAGAAATAGCTGTAACTGCAGTCAGAAGCGGAACAGCGGTAATGAGGAGGCAGGGGATTTACCTCGGTTATCTCACACATACGGGCTACCAGCGAGGAGCCGACCGAGCCCCGGGAGCCAACCAGATATCCGTCCTCCAGAGACTGCCTGACAAGTTTATGAGAAATTAGATAAATAACAGCAAACCCGTTATCGATTATGGCCTGAAGTTCCTTTTCCAGCCGGACTTCAACCAGCGGCGGGAGGTCCTCGCCATAGAGTTGGCGAGCTTTGTCAAAAGTCATTTCCCGGACCTTTTCATCAGCGCCTTCAATTTCCGGTGTGAAAAGACCATCCGGCATTGGCGGTATTTCCTCGATTTCAGCATTGATGGTCCCAGGATTTTCAATTACCACTTCCCGGGCCGCCTCTTCTCCCAGATAGGAGAATTCCTCCAGCATCTCATCAGTGGTTTTAAAATAAACCGGGGGCTGCTGGTCGGCATCGTCAAATTTCTGGCCGGTCTGAAGAATTTCCCGGTAGATATAATCCTCGGGGTCAAGAAAATGGGCATCACTGGTGGCAACAACCGGTTTGTTGAGGCGGCGGCCCAGCTGATAAATCTGCTGGTTGATTTTCCGGATATCATCCAGAGAATCAAAGCGATCCGGCACCATGAACTCGTTATTGGCGGCGGGCTGAATTTCCAGGTAATCATAAAAGCCGGCAATTTCACGGATTTCCTCCAGGGATTTATCCTGCATCAGGGCCTGAAAAAGATCGCCTGCTTCACAGGCTGAACCTACCAGCAGATCAGAGCGGTGCTTTTCCAGTTCGCTCTTAAGAATCCGGGGTTTCTTGTAAAAATTATTAAGATGAGAGCGGGAAACGAGATAATATAAGTCCTTGAGCCCGGCTTTATTTTTAGCCAGCAGCACGGCATGGGAATAACGCTTCTTCTTCCAGTCAATCCTGCCGGTCAGTTTATTGAGCTCTGCCAGGCTGGCGGGATTTTCTTCCTGACGGACTTTTTCCAGAAGTTTAAGCAGGATTTTAGCGGTGGCTTCTGCATCATCTTCGGCGCGGTGATGATTGTCAAGGCTAATATCCAGGGCTTTAGCGACTCTGTTCAGTTTATGGCTGCC
>PWHA01000333.1 GCA_003554685.1 Halanaerobiaceae bacterium | reverse complement strand
AGTTTATCTTCTATAGTTTCAGGATTTAGATTATCATCACTATATTACTTCATGAACACATTTATGAGCACTTTAAGTTTTAGCGCCCTCAGCCAAATTTATAGGATTTCTAATAAATCAACTATCTAAATTCAATTTCCTCCACCGAAAATTTAACTTCCAAATCCTCTTCAGATGAAGAATAATCATAACTTATTACCATCATAAACTCTTCAAACTCCGCCAGCTCCATCACTCCTCTTTCAAGTTCATACTCTGGAAGCTCCTGCACCTCTATCATGACAACGGTTACTTCCTGGCCAGCTAAAACTTCCTCTCTTATGCTCACATCTCCCATTGCCTCAAATTCTTCCATTCTAAAATCAGCAAATTGATAAAAGGGAAACATAACCGACCGAAGTGCTGTATCTTTCATCATTTCTGCCATTTGCTGTGGTATTATTTCGCCATCTATTTCCATCTGTTTGACATCCTCACCATCAAACCAGACCTTAATGGAAGAAAACTGTCTTGCTTCCCCATGCATTTCAAAAAGTAAAACATCGGCTTCAACACCCTGAATATCTTCTACCCCTTGATATTGATAGGAAATTAGAGAATCCTGAATCTTCTCCCCCTCAGAATGTACTACAACGTTATAATCCAGCCTGCTAAATTTGTTTATCATTTCCTCCAGTTCAGTAGGGGTCTCAATTTCTTTCATGGGCACATCCTCAGGGCCCTCCTGAGCCTGAATTGCAGGTGCACCAACCGCCAGCAGAGTGATTAGAAAAATGATTAAGATTAAACCTTTTTTTGTAGTAATTTTCTCCATCTCCCTTCCTGTTTTAATAATTTGATAATCTTATAGCTTTAATTTAACTTTTACTACCAGAATATTGATTGATAACTTCTTCTTGTGTTATCTCAGACAATTTTTACAGGATGTTCTTTCCTTTCAGAAAGTAAAACTTTTGCCAGATCAAAAACCCGGCAATCACTCTCAAATCCTCTGAAAAGCCTGCAGTTTTTCTCTATTATTATTACTTCTTTAAAAGTTCCCAAAATCCTTCTGTGCAAATATCATCAGAATTGTACTTCCTCGTCATTGTGGCTAAGAATATTCCTTAGCCAGCTCATTCGCTCTTCTTATTTTCTTCTTAGAAATTTCTGGCCCGCTCTTAATTTCCGAGCCATTAATAAAAATTCCTCTCAACCCGGTTTTTCATAGCTCTTTTGACATTACACCCTTTTCCAACATCATAAAGCCGGAATTGCCGGGGCCAATGCCAGGAACACTCCCCATTCCAGGAACTGCCATCTCCAGTTAATCGTGCTGCTTTAACCAGGTCAAAATACTGCCGGCAACCTTCTCCCATCCTTCTTCTTCTACTATCCAGTGGCCATTTTCTGCAAATTCCATGAATGTTGACCGTTCTTTGTATTTTTCCGCGACCTTCTTTACAACAGAGAGCGGTGTTATCCTGTCCCTGCCCCCTGCCACCACCAGGACAGGACAGTCAACCCTGTTTTCGTCCACCCGCGAGGCCCCTTTACGGTCAAGCAGCCAGAAGCCGATCTCAAAGGCTGCCCGGCCCGACTCGTAAACAAACCTGACATATTTTTCTTTTTGCACTTCCGGGGGCAGCACATTAAGTACAGAATACGCTGCTGCCTGGAAAGGTATGCGCATGGGTTTTTTCCAAAAAGCCCACTTTTTCATAACGCTCCAAAAGGTTTTCAAGACCGAGGGTTTTAAGGCTATAATCCCGGCTGGAGGGGCAGGAGTAAGCAGGACAGCAGCAGATGCCATCCCCCGGGCTGCCAGCATCTGGGCCAAAAGGCCTCCCATGGAATGTCCTATCAGCACGGGTTTTTCCTCGAGTTTCTTAATCTCTTCTTCTAGATCCCGGGCATAATACAAAAGGCTGGTGGTTCCCAGCCGGGGATCCGGTTCCGAGCTGGGATCCATATCGTGATAGCGCAAGGTCGGAGCCAGGCACCTGTAACCCCTGGAAGAAAAAAAGTGGATATAATTATCCCAGTACCAACTGCTGCCCCACATCCCGTGGATCATCACAATAGTGCGCAAAGATCTTCCCTCCCCGTTTTTACCTCTACCATTTTCATATGACATATTGTTAATCTTATTCCATTCACCACTATATTATATAATTATGGAGTTTAGTGATTTATCCTTTTCTTATTTGCAAGGTCAGTATTATAATACCCTGCTCATTCTATTGTCATATTATCAGTAGCTTTGGCATAGTATTAGTGGCTTTCTCCACATAACTTCTTTTATCTTTGATATAACAAGGATATATCGAAAAATTTATATGCCAATCCCAAACTTAGAACACAGATTAGCTATATTTGCTCTTTTTCCTTGTTATGTGTTATATTAGGATGAGTCACTTTTTTATTTTCTCAAAGTAATTTGATACAATCTAATTTTGTTAAAAACTTGACATATTTGATGGGATTACATATAATATGCATAACATCCCGTATGGGGGTATGGGTATAAAAAAGACAAAATACAAATTTTGAGGCAATAAATGATGAAAAAAATATTTATAGCACTAAAATTTGCAATGATCAAAATCAGCAGCGGCCTGTTAATTCAGATCATGACGATGAAGATTTTAGCTGTCATTAACACGAAAGAGAGATGTTATTATGTGGGAAGAAGCCAAAGCTTGCTCGATAGAGGAAAATAGACGACTATTATAAGTATAAGGAGAAGTTCCAACCTTGATTGATTAAAATCAAGTCTGAGAATGATAAAATTACCCGTTAAGTTAAGCTGCAAAGGAGGCCAAATAATGAGTGAAAATAAGATAACATTTACAGTAGAAGACATGACCTGTGCTTCTTGCGCCAGTTCGGTAGAAAGTACCCTGGCAAATGCAGCCGGTATAAAAGAAGCTGCGGTAAATATAAATACGGAAAAAGCAACGGTAACGTACGTTCCGGATCAGGTGAGTTTCGCCGACCTGGAGGAACTGGTTGATAAAAGCGGTTATTCCATCAAGAAGAAAAAAGCAGAGCTGCTGATAACCGGGATGACATGTGCTTCATGCGCTCAAGCTATCGAGAAAAGCATAGCCAGGTTAGACGGGACCATCAAAGTTAACGTTAATTTTGCTGCAGAGAAAGGCACCGTCGAATACATGCCCGACCTCGTTAACCGCCGCCAGTTGATCAAGGCGGTGGAGGATGCGGGCTACGAGGTCAAGAAAGATGCAGTTGCTTCGGAAGAGGAAGAGGCGGTCCAGGAAGAAAAAGAATTCAAAGCAGCCCGCAACACGGCCATCTATGCTTTTGCTCTGACCATACCGGTTTTCATCCTCATGTTCGGCACCCTGTTCGGTGTCACCCTGCCGATCCCGGGTTATATGCAGGGATTGATCGAAGCGGCCCTGGCCTTCCCGGTTGTCTTTATCCTGGGTTATAAAACCCATAAAGGGGCTTTCAACTCGGTTCGCCACGGCGGGGCCAACATGGATGTCTTGATCACCATGGGTACTTTTGCTGCCTACGGTTACGGACTTTCGGCTTTCTTCTTCGACGTGGATCGCTTTTACGGCCTGGCGGCCGGTATTATGGCCTTTCATCTTCTCGGTAGATACCTGGAGGCCAGAGCCAAAGGTCGGGCCTCTCAGGCCATCAAGAAACTGCTTGAACTGGGGGCAGAGACGGCCCGGATCATCGTCGATGGCGATGAGGTCGAGGTGCCGGTGGAAGAAGTCGAGATAGGAGATACCATGGTGGTTAAGCCCGGGGAGAAGATCCCCACCGACGGCAAGATCATCAACGGCAGGAGTGCCATCGATGAGTCAATGGCTACCGGTGAATCCATGCCGGTGGAAAAAGGAGAGGGTGATGAAGTTATCGGGAGCACGATCAACAAACAGGGCGCCCTCAAGGTCGAAGCCACCCGGGTGGGTGAGGATACCTTCCTCTCCCAGGTAATCCAGATGGTGGAGGAAGCTCAAGGCTCCAAGGTACCGATCCAGGCTTTCGCTGATAAGATAACCTCTTACTTCGTGCCTACTGTGATCGGTATCGCGCTTCTGACCTTCATCCTCTGGCTGACTATCGGGGGGACAGGAGTGATCAGCTCGGCTATATTCGCCAGCATCGCCGTGCTGGTTATAGCCTGCCCTTGCGCTCTGGGCCTGGCCACCCCTACGGCCCTGATGGTCGGAACAGGTAAAGGCGCCGAGAACGGCGTGCTGATCCGCGATGGGGAAGCGGTCCAGACCATGAAAGATATCACCGCCATCGTTCTGGACAAAACCGGCACGATCACCAAAGGCGAACCGGAGGTTACCGACATCATCTCCGCCCAAGATTACAGTCAGGAAGAGGTCTTGAGGCTGGCTGCTTCGGCTGAGAAATCTTCGGAACATCCCCTGGGAGCCGCTATTTACCAGCGGGCTCAGGAAGAGGAACTCCAGCTTGAGGAAGTTGAGGACTTCAATGCTGTAGTTGGCCGGGGAATTAAGGCGGTCTGTGACGGCAAGAACTTGTTGGTCGGCAACCAGAAACTGATGGAAGAAGAAGATATCGATATCAGTTCATTCAGGGATAAGGTTGTCGCTCTGGAAGAAGAGGCTAAGACAGCCATGCTGGTTGCATATGAAGGTCAGTCTATCGGAGTCATAGCTGTGGCTGATACCTTAAAAGAAGATTCGGTTGAGGCCATCGCCGCTTTGAAGGAGATGGGCTTGACCACGGTAATGATTACCGGAGATAACGCCCGGACAGCTCAAGCCATAGCCGATGAGGTCGGCATAGAAAAAGTGATTTCTGAGGTTATGCCCGATGAGAAATCATCCGAGATCAAGAAGCTGCAGTCTCAGGGCGAGATAGTAGCCATGGTCGGCGATGGAATAAACGATGCTCCTGCTCTGAAGCAGGCCAACGTCGGGATCGCCATCGGGACCGGAACCGATATCGCCATTGAATCCTCGGACCTAACTCTGGTCCGGGGCGAGCTGAGCGCTGTTGTTTCCGGGCTTAAACTCAGCCGCTATACCTTTGCCACGATCAGGCAGAACCTATTCTGGGCCTTTATCTATAATACGGTGGCCATTCCGGTAGCGGCCCTCGGGTTCCTAAACCCGATCATCGCCGCCGGGGCCATGACGGTCAGCTCAATCAGCGTCATTCTCAATTCAACCAGGCTGAAGAACAAGAATATCACCATGGCTAAGAGCAAAAGCCAGGTATAAAATTTCCATAGATTTGCCAGGCCGATCCTGCTTGTTCTCCCTTCTTAGAATTCAGCAGATTGATTGGCCTGGCATCTTTTTTTGAGGAAATCAAATGATAAATGTACAAAACTCGCTATGAGTGGCCTGCTCAGCCTTACTCAGCAGGATCCCCACCTGCTAAATGATATGACCTTAATCTTGGCGCACTACAAAATTAATTTCTCAAAAAAACACTCTACCATTCCTGACATGACAATACCTAGGCATATATCCAAAAACCTAATCAACAACCTATACTTCCCCCTTCAGCTCAACAAGTAAGATATAAAACGCCGCTGTGAGCTTGTTTTTTCTGCTATATTCTCTAATATTAGCTTATTAACCCCCCTACCCCTTTGCTGACATTGTATAGCTATGGCTGTCGCTGCGGTGTAGAGTTTTCACTTCTAAACATTTAATACACCTGTCTAAATTAAAGGGCTTTCTAGGTTTCCGTTGGTAGAAAGTAACCAAGTTCATTTATATTTAAACAGAGAACAAGGCTTCTTAATTGAAATAATAACAAAATAACTCATTCATTTGTGATATAGTATTACTTTCCTGAAAGAGATGAGAGGGTGCACTGCGGTCATTCATAGCAGTTTTCCCATCTCTGCAGGAATTTTTCTCGCCACCAGTCAATATCCTGGCTGGCGATCGTTTTGTTAAGCTTATCATAGCGCTGTTTTTTTGCCTCTTTTCCCTCCTGCAGTGCCTTATGGAGTGTTTCGGCAACTTCTTCGATATAATAGGGGTTTACCAGGAAGGCATCATCGAGCTGCTCGGAAACACCGGCGAACTCTGAGAGTATAAGCTGGCCATTCTTTCTGCTGGCGAGGTACTCCTTGGAGACCAGATTTAGACCATCGATGAGCGGTGTGATAAAGGCAGCATCTGCTGCCAAATAGTAAGGAACTAACTCCCTTTGAGGCAGGCTGCCCCAGAAATAGCAGATCGGCTCCCAGGGACCTGTCTGGAACCGCCCATTTATCTCGCCCACAGTACGGTCAATACGCTCTCTCATCTCCTGGTATTCCGGTATACCTGTGCGGCTGGGAGCAACACGCTGGATCAGTGTGAGCTTCTCCCGGTACTGTGGGTAGAAGTCGAGAAGCTTCTCTATCGCTCTCAAACGGGGAACTATGCCCTTAGTATAATCCAGGCGGTCGACCCCTATCAGCAGATATTCCACATCAGAGTAATCTCTGATCCTGGCTGCTTCCTCTCTTATCTCCTTTTTTTCTGCCAGGGAAGAGAAATATTCGTAATCTATCCCCAGGGGTATAGCTGTAAGCCTGGTGGTATGTCCATGGTAGTGGACGAGATTTTCCTCCCAGTCGACTTCAGCTCCACGGCAAAGTGCCGTCTGCAGGAAATTATTAAGATAGGAAGTATTGTGAAAGCCCAGGAGATCGTTACCCAAAAGTCCTTCCAAAAGCTCCTGCCGCCAGGGAATGGTGGAGAAGATTTCGACGGCAGGCCAGGGAATATGCCAAAAATGAGCGATTTTAGCAGAGGGAATCTCATCTCTTATCATGCCCGGCACCAGACAGAGCTGATAATCCTGCACCCAAAACCAGCCCTCTTTCTCCGCCTCTGAGATTGCTGCTCTTGCGTATTTGCGGTTCACCTGCTGATACTGCTGCCAGTTTTTAGGGGAAAAGTTGGCTCTTGTGACAAAATTATGGCTTATGGGCCAGAGTGTGGAGTTAGAGAAGCCATAGTAGAAACCCTGAACTTCACCTTCGTTGAAATCAAGTCTTTTAAGTGTATAACCATCTGCATCCGGCACTCGAACGGTATTATCCTCAGCGACGACTGCAAAATCCGCTTCCCCTCGCCCCCAGGCGATCCAGAGGCCCCCTTCCTCCTGCATAAGGGGATCCAGACCTGTGGTCAGTCCTCCTGGTTGTTTTTCCTGGATGATCCGGTCATCCTGCTGCTTATGTGCATAGGGCTCAGCGTTGGAAATAAGGATAAGCTTACTGTCACTCATGGGCTTTACCTCCGCTAAAATTTTTATCCATATAATTTGAAGAAAAATTTATAAAACTTCCCAGAGCATCGGCCTCCAGACCGAGGCTCCTTGCAGTATAAAATAACGGGACCAGTCCGGTTATGATATCATCAAAAATATACCTGTGATTTAAAGTTTTAGGTGCGGCCAGGCTCCGGTAAGCCTTGATTATATTAACCGACTTTTTAAGATTGGCACCCTCTACATTATACATCAGAATACATCAGATTCAGCCAGCGATACAGGGGAATATAGTTGCAATTTAATTTTTTCATCACAGCCTTTTTTTCGGCCTGAACCTTGTAAATATAATCAATCACCTTATTAGTGAGTCCGTCAGAATAAAAATCAAAATCCTCCCCAGATTCCACCCTGGTACCGT
>PWHA01000252.1 GCA_003554685.1 Halanaerobiaceae bacterium | reverse complement strand
TGGCAGTTTCTACCTCTCGATAGGTTCTTTCATAGATCTTTTGACATTACCCAGCAAATCCCTCAACTCCCGGTGAATATCTTTATTGCCAGCAACAACCTCGCTGGCCTCAAGACTTATATCTTCTCCAGAAAAATTGGTCACTGCTCCTCCCGCTTCTCTGACTATCAATACCGCCGCGGCAATATCCCAGGGCTGCAGTTTAATCTCCCAGAAACCATCAAAAATACCCCGGGCAACCAGGCATAGATCATAGGCTGCTGAACCGGTCCGCCGGATCCCTCCGGTTTTAGGCAGCACTCTGGAGAAGAGTTCCAGCACCGGCCGGTCATTGTGCTGATGATCGTAGGGAAAACCGGTGGCAATAATTGCTGTTTCCAGCCGGGAATTATCATCGACCCTGATCGGCTCTCCATTGAGAAAACTGCCCCGGCCCCGACGGGCGGAATAAAATTCCTCCAGCAGAGGTATATAGATCAATCCCGCTTTCAGCTCACCCTCTACCAGACAGGCCAGCGAAATGGCAAAAATGTGAAAACCATGAACATAATTAACCGTACCATCCAGGGGATCTATCACCCAGGCCCGACTGTTCCCCTTTTCATTGCCGGAAATCTGGCCGCTCTCTTCCGCCAGTATTTCATCATCGGGATAATTATCTTCTATCAGGCTGACAAGCATTTCTTCAGATTTTTTATCAACCTCGGATACCAGATCAATCTTTTCCGATTTACTGGAAACCTTATAATTTTGCCGGAACATACTTCTCTGGTATTCTCCAACCTCTTCGGCCCAGTGCTTCATTTTTTCCAGCATCCAATCACTCCTGCTCCCATTGTATTATTATTCAAAGTATAAGTCAAAATCAGCCCGCCTTTAAATTTCAAGCAGAATAATAATTATACCAACCAGCAGAAAAAGCAGAGAAGCGGCCTGCTTAATTCTCACTGGAGGAACTTTACTGTAAAGCGAACGGCCAAGCCAGGCTGCCAGCCCGTGATTGAGGGCCTGAGCGGAAACAGCCCCCAGAAAAACAGCCAGGGGAGAGCTGCTGGCCACGGCCAAACTGAGAGCGGCCAGTTGGGTCTTATCGCCCAGTTCGGCCAGAAAAATCAGACTGAAACTCTGGAAAAAAACCCTGCGCCGGCACTTTATCTCACCGGCCGACGGCCGCTCTTGTTTTTTAAAATAAGTATAAATACCCATAAGGATAAAAAAGGCTCCTCCGGCCAGCAAAATCTCTTTCCGGGGGAGAAGGGTGATCAGGGTTGTTCCCAGATAAATTATCAGTCCGGTTACCAGAAACAAAGCAGATAGGGCGCCCAGATATACCTGCCGGGCTGCCCCGCAGGAAGCCAGCAGCAGGGTGGTAAACTGGGTTTTATCGCCCATCTCGGCTAAAAAAATTGTTACAAAGGCCAACAAAAATATTTCCATAAAAACCTCCTTGTCGGGAAACAAGCCTTAAGCTTCCGCTCTTTAAAGTAATTTCTCTGACAGTTATTTTGCATACTGCTGCCCTGCTCCAGTAAAGCTGCCTATCTTCAGTTTCAGTTTTACTCTTATAATTATAGCACAAAACTGCCGCCGGGAAAAATAACTGTTTTACAGATCCCGACGGAGCAGAAGCCAGATTTTTTTCACTAACAGCACCAGCAGCAGAATCACCACTCCGGCCAGAATTATCGTTCCTCCCGGAGCCAGATTATAATAAAAAGATAAAATCAGCCCCAGATTAACCGCCGTCAGACTGAAGAACAGGCTCAGCCAGATGGTGCTTTTAAAGCTCCAGGCAACCTGCATACCTGCAGCCACCGGAATAGTTATCAGTGATGCTATCAGGAGGGTTCCCACCACCCTGATGGCCAGAGCCACCGTAACCGAAACTATCACCATAAACACAACATTTAAAGTCCTGACCGGCACACCGGCCAGCCAGGCTTCATTTTCATTGAAAGCCAGATAAAAAAAACCGTAATAATATTTCAAAATCACTGCAATAATAACCAGGGCCAAAGGCAGGATCATATAAATATCCCTGGTCCCCACCAGAGAAATGGAACCAAAAAGATAGCTGTGAATTCCGGCGCTCTGACGGGAGGCACTGATCAAAATCGTGGCCAGCCCCAGTCCAGCGGCCAGAATAATGGCCAGAGAAAGTTCAGCATAATCCCGATAATCCCGGCGCAGCTTTTCAATGGCCAGGGCTGCAAGAATTGAAACTATAATGGCAGTATAAACCGGGAAAAAACCCAGAAAAAGACCCAGAGCTACTCCGGCC
This sequence comes from Halanaerobiaceae bacterium, assembly GCA_003554685.1. Lineage (GTDB taxonomy): Bacteria > Bacillota > Halanaerobiia > Halanaerobiales > Halarsenatibacteraceae > T1SED10-84. The sequence goes on along the minus strand of PWHA01000252.1, from coordinate 5,365 downwards.
AGTGCCACGTGAGAAAGGGTGTGGCCAATTAAAGACAACCGTCTTAAATTTAAAAAGACCCCAACCAGCGGAGCGATGACCCCCACCATATTACCTGCCAGCAGAGCTCTCCGCATAAAGGTATAACTTAAAAATTCCACTGCGGCCACCATCCTTAGTGATCATGTCTGGGTATGATTCTCAGATTGGTCCTTCTCAGATCATGTATATAATCATCATAGCTAAACTCCTGACTGCAGTGAGGATAGGCCCGGCCATCCTCAAAGCAGACAATTTTATTGGCATGTTTACTGATAACCTGAATATCATGAGAAACCATGATAACAGTTTTATTCATCTCCTGATTGATATTGCCGATAATCCGGTAAAAATCATCCTGGGCCCTGATATCAACACCTGCCAGGGGCTCATCCAGCAGAATCAGTTCCGGATCATTAACCATCAGCCTGGCAATAAAGACCCGCTGCTGCTGACCGCCGGAAAGGTTGCCAATTTTGCGGTTAATTAAATCTTCCATTTCAACCAGTTCCAGAGCCCGGTAAATCTTCTTTTCCAGCTCCTGATTCAAAAATTTGACCAGTCCCATTTTGCTGTAAAGATTGCTGCCCACTATTTCCCGAACCGTAGCCGGAAAACTCTGATTAAAATCCTTAACCTGCTGAGAAATATAGCCAACCCTGGTCCAGTCCATAATTTCAGCCACCGGCTGACCCTTCAAAGTGATTTCTCCCCGGGTTGGTGTGAGGTAACCCAGAATCAGCTTCAGCAGTGTGCTCTTGCCGGAACCATTGGGTCCAATAAAGGCCGCAAAGTCACCCTGTTTAAGCTCCAGATTAACATCATCTACCACCCGTTCCTTCCTGTAGGCAAAAGATACTCCTTCAACTTTTAAGAAACTCATCTCTTATTCCCCCAGGGCCTGCTTCAGGTTTTCCAGGTTGGAATACATAATTGAAAAATAATCCCGACCCTGTTCTCTATCCTCGGTTGTTAAACCCTCTACCGGGTTCATGGTCAATATTTCCAAGCCGGCCTCCTCGGCTATAACCTCTACCGTACGGGGGCTGGCCAGTGTCTCCAGAAAAATATAGTTCACTCCGCTGGCCCGGGCAGCCTCAATCAGGTCTGCTATCACCCGGGATGAAGGTTCCTCCTCGGGAGAAATTCCGGTCACCGCAATCTGCTCCAGGCCATAATTATCTGCCAGATAGCCAAAGGCAGCATGGGAAACAATTATGGTATCATGCTTTAAGTCTTTTAAACCTTCCCGGTAAGCCGCATCAAGTTCAGCCAGTTTCTGCTTAACCTCATCTCGAGCGGCAGTAAATTCCTCTTCTCCTTCAGGTTCCAGGTAAATAAAAAGTTCGGTTAAAATTTCAGCAGTAATTTTCATGTTTTCAAAGTCCAGCCAGATATGATTATCATATTCCCCGTGGAGATGGTCATGGCTATCTTCATCGTGATCCTGATTTTGACTATCTTCCTCATGATTGTCATGTTCATCTTCATCGTGGTGTTGACCATAATCATCTTCACCATTATGGTGGTCATTACTATCTTCTTCCTGATGATCATTATGGGGACCACGATATTCTCTCAGCTCAACATGATCACCCAGTTTAATTACCCTGCCGCCCTGTTCGGCTACAATCCGGGCTCCTCTCTCGCCCCAGGCCTCCAGTCCCAGGCCTACATAGACAAAAGCTGCAGCACCTTCCAGACCGGCCACCTCCCGGGGAGCAGGTTCATAACCGTGGGGCTCAACTCCGTCAGGAACAACCTGATGAACTTCCAGACTTTCTCCTCCAATTCGTTCGGCAATCTCATAAATCGGATATATGCTTACATATACCTCGGGAGAAGATTCTGCCGTCAGAGGAAATGATAGGGCAAAAAGCAAACCAGCAATCAAAACCATAATAACCGCTATTTTCCGGAACAAGTTGTTTGCCTCCTTTTGCAAATGATTTGCAACTAGTAATAATATGATAATCAATTAGCTCTCTGCTGTCAAGCCAGATGTAAAAAATTTAACCTGAAGGCAGCCAGAATCATTTATCCTGAGTAAAATAATGTGATTTATATCATGGAATTATTACAGTCTCTGCTGTAAAATAATATTAACAGAATTTAGAAAATCAGCCAGCAAAGGAGGAAGATCACTTTGATACAAAAATGTCCCGGACAGGATGGACGCAACTGGTCTCCCGAGGATGTCAGTGAAAAGGAATGCCCGGTCTGTGAATATAATATTGAGTTTTTTAAATTTGATCTGATGCGATCCTGCCCCAACTGCGGAGAGGATGTCATCAATCCCAGCTTTAACCTGGAATGTGCTGAATGGTGCGAGCATGCTGCCATGTGTATCGGTCAGGGCAGCACCCTTTACAAAGAGGTGCAGACAATTCGAGACAGAATGGGCGAAAAAATTGAAGAAATCTATCGTAATCAACCGGATAAAGTTGCTCATATTAAAGAAGTTGTTAAAATGGCAGATAGAATTGGCAGCAGGGAGCAGTACAGCCCCTTGAACATCATCCTTTCAGCTATGCTGCATGAACTGGGCAGCAGATCCTGCCAGCCCGAGGAGCTTAATTACCGGGAAATTCTGGCAGAACAGGAGTATAATCCGGAAGATATCGAGCACTGCTGGCAGATTGCTGCCGCTCTGCTTCAGGACCTTGATCTGCCGGAACGCTATCAAGAAGAAATAATAAACAATATCAGAGCTCTGGGAGTAAAAGAGTTGCCAAATCCTTCCTTTCTGGTTTTGCAGGATGCTCATCAACTGGTGGAGCAGCAGTTGGATCCCTCCTCAGCTTTAGAACTTAAAACAGAGGGGGGAAAGTATCTGGCGGAAAAAATTCTCTAATTGTTTTAACCCTGAAGTATTTTATTTAAGCAGCCGGCAAGCTTTTCAGCTGGAAGCCCCCGGGCTTCATTACCATCTCTTCCTCTCAGGGTGGAAGCCATGAAAAGAGAATTCAAAACCGCCTCTTCTGTGGATTCAACAACTGCCTGAAAAACCATATTCATCAGCCGGCTCTCATTTGTTTCAGCTGTCTTCATCTCTTTCTGGTGCTGGCCCCCGCTGACTCTAACTTCACCGTTATCTTCTCGTTGATAGCGCCTGGCTGTAGAAAAGGCCAGAACATACTCTCCGCTCCTGTTATCAGCCAGCGAACCCACCCGGGCCAGACCGGCCTGGGCCCGGCGGGCAGCTCTGGTTAGGCTGAAGGAGTCCAGCGACAGATCAGTAGCCAGAATAACAATAACCGACCCATCCTGTCTCTCCCTGGCTCTGGCAGTCTTTAGATCCAGATTCAGATTATAAAGAGGGATCCCAGCAATCCGGAGTTCCTCCCGCCGGCCAAAATTGCTCAATACCAGAGCACCCAGGTGAAAGCTGTTTTCTTCCAGGTTTAATCGACGGGAAGCAGAACCAATTCCGCCTTTAAAGCCAAAGGCAACCATGCCTGTACCGGCACCGATTTCTCCCTCGGGCACTCTATCGCCAGAAGCGGTAATCAGGGCCCGATGGACATGCTGGGATTTTACATGCCTGCCCTGCAGGTCGTTCAGATAACCGTCATTACATTCCAACACCACCGGGTTGAAACTGCTGGAGGTAATACCTATTTCAGGGTTATCCCGCAGGATATAATCAATCAGCCCATCCATAACCCGGCCTACATTAAGGGTTCCGGTTAAGAGCAGCGGAGATTCCAGGGTGCCCAGTTCCTGAATCTGAGACAGTCCCGCTGCTTTGCCGTAGCCGTTGATAATATCAAGGCCGGCTGAGACCGGATTTTTGAAAATATTATCTCGATGAGGCCAGACTGCCGTAACACCGGTCCGAATTGGACCTGCTCCTGGAACAAGTTCTCCCTCTCCTCTAATAATCGTTAAATGTCCCACTTCCACCCCGGGGACATCGGTTATGGAGTTTAAGTTCCCCGCAGGCAACATGCCCGGAATAATTCCCCATTCTCTGATTCTCCTTCTCTTGCTGGTTTTTTTATTCATTTTAATCCTGCCCCTTCTTGCTAAATAATCCAGTATTTAAAGCCTGTAAATCCCCAATCAAATCATAATATCTCAGAAATCTCCAATCAGAAAACATTCCTGGATTGCTAAATCTTAGTATTATTTTAGCACAAAATTATCTCTATTTCATCAAATCCAGTTATTTCAGTGTTTTTCTCCAAATATCCTGAACCTTTAGAGCTGGATTAAGACTTGGGGTAAAATTAAGGCAGTTGCTTGCTATTAACCGGTTAATTGTTGTATAATAAATTTTAGAGTTCGGTATTTAGACAATTCCCAACAGCTAAATTTAAAAATTTAAAAGTTCAGCTCATTTTAGAAAGGTGGTGGCCTGCAATGAAAACTTCCAGCAGACATCCTGAAACCAGAAATTTTTCTGCAGCCCTCAGCTGCCTTCAGCAGGCTGCAGTGAAGGTTTTGCCGTTAATAGTAATTGTAATTTTGCTGGTATTCCTGCTGACCCCGGCAGCTTCAGCTCAGGATAGAGAAAAAAGTGTAAACCGCCATCTCGAGAAAGAAATTAATTCCAGTCTGCAGCAGGATTTAATTTATGATTTTTATGAGCGAAGAGATTATGATCCCCTCTGGGTTGCCGGCAATAGATTAACTGAAACCGGTGAAGAGGTATATGCTATTATCAGTCAGGCTCAAAAGTTCGGCTTAAATTCCGGGGATTATAATTATGATGAAATCAATGACCTCTGGCTGGGATTGCGCTATCAGAGCCCCGATGAGTTTCCTCCGGCTCAAGCAGCTGAGCTGGAGATTATAATAACCGAGGGGCTGGTTAATTTAACCGGTGATCTGGCTCGGGGCAGACTAAACCCTGATTCCTATACCAGAAGAATAACTTCTCTGAGAATTGCTCCTGAAGTTTCCCTGGTATTATCAGCTGCCCGGGCGGGAGAAGATATGGAAGAGGTTCTAAACAGTATTCAGCCCCGGCATCCCCAGTACCAGAAATTGCTGGAAATCACCCGGCAGGTTCAGCGGGAAGAGAAAAATCTTACTCCGGAAGAGGAAAATATTCTGGCAGCCAATCTGGAAAAATGGCGCTGGTCAGGAGAGAAGGCTCCCGGAACCAGCGAGAGACATGTCTATGTCAATCTTCCTTCCTTTACCGCCCAGGTCTATGAGGGCAGTGAAATTGTTCTCGATATGAAAACTATCATTGGCAGACGGGCCCATCCCACCCCTGAGATGAATAAAATTCTAACCCATCTGACCGTCAGCCCGCGCTGGTTCATGCCAAGATCCATTGCTGTTAGAGATCATCTCCCGAAAATCAAGGAAGACCAGGACCATCTGGAACGGGGCG
>PWHA01000137.1 GCA_003554685.1 Halanaerobiaceae bacterium | reverse complement strand
TTTCAGCTGAGAGTCAATCTCTTCTGGACTGATCTTGTTGACATATTCCACCAGATCCCCCAGGCCAAAACCGTTTACGGCATAACCCAATTTAATCTGGGCTTCAACCTTATCTCCCTCGGTTACCGCCACCCGGCGCATATTATCTCCAAAACGGGCTATCTCGGCCTCCTGACTGTCATGCCAGGCTAGAGCTGCCCGGCTCCAGACTCCCAGTTCATCCAGCACCTCTTCCTCCTGCCAGTGACCAACTATTACCTTGCGGTTTAAGCCCAGCCTGGTGCAGATATAGCCAAACTCCCGGCCTCCGTGGGCTGACTGGTTAATATTCATATAATCCATATCTATTTCTCCCCAGGGTATCTCTCTTCTGTACTGGGTATGGAGATGAACAAAAGGTTTTTGAAGTGCCCTGAGTCCTTTGATCCACATCCGGGCTGGAGAGAAAGTATGCATCCAAACTATCAGGCCGATGCAGTTTTCATCGCTGTTAGCCTGTCGCATCAAACTGGCAATCTCAGCTGAGGTGGTCAGGGTTCCCTGATATTTGACTGTCAGGGGCACCTGTTCCTGCCCGTCAATAAATTCAGCAATTTTTCCGGCATTGCTGCGGACCTCTTTCAGAGCTTCCTCACCATAAAGATGCTGACTGCCGGCTACCAGCCAAAGTTCTTTTTCGGAAAAATTTTCCATGGTTAGTTCCCTTGTCATTATATTTCCTCCTTATATAGGCTTATCTATTATGGTTTAATAATGGGTTAACTAACAGGCTATCTGTCCAGTCTTCCAGCCAACCCAACTGATAAAGCAGTGTAGTTATGGTATAGCGCTGGCGAATTTCGAAACCATAAAGAAGTGCCTCTCTCAACTGTTCAGAGTTGACTTCCTCTGCCAGTTCAAAATAACTATTCTCCTTCAGGTAGTGGAGGGTTTTTTTCAACAACGGCTTAAATTCAGCTACTCTGGATTTTAGTTCTTCTAGTTGAGCTGAAGAAATGCTGAAACTGCTTTCCCGAGGCCAGCGCTCCTGGAGGTTTTTAAGCACCGGAGCCTGACGGCTGCCATAGGCCTGGATAATTCTTTCCTGTCTGGCCTCTTTACTGTTCCATCTGGCTGTCAAATTTCGAGCCATAGGGTGATTTTGATCCTTGCTTTTAGGATCTCCAGTCAGGGAAACAAGCATGGGATCAGGAGTCTGTTGATCTGAGCCTATGATATTTTCAGTTATGGAGTCTGAACCTGTTTGATTTGAAGTTGTTGGATCCTCGGATAAAATTTCCACGCCTTCTGCCAGCAGTCGTAGATAAAAAGCAGCTGTGAAGTAGGTTCCAACTCCGACCTTGATTCCGTGGAGCGGCATAGGAATTTTCTCCCGCAGTCCCAGCATCTCGAGAAAATGGGAGATATGGTGTTCACTGCCTGAAGCTGGGCTGGAACTGCCAACAAGCTGCATGGCCAGTCCGGAGTTGAGAAGACCACGGGTCAATCCCTTTACAGCAACAGGATCCCGCCGATTCAGTCTGGAGGTAAAGTCACTCTTCAGCAGTTTTTCTAGTGGTTCTCTAATTAGTTCTTTAGCTCTCTGGCAAAAATATTCCTCAAAGATTATATGCCGTAAATGCCAGTCCAGGAGCGATGTTACCTTGCCCAGAAGATCACCAACTCCGGCTTGAATCATCTTTTCCGGGGCAGCTGCTAGAATTTCAGGGTCAGCCAGAATGAATTTATGGGTGCCGGTCGGCATGGTCACTTTTACTCCTTCCACTACCAGTGAAGCAACTCCTGAGGTGTAACCATCCATGGAAGGAGCGGTGGCCAGCACTCCCGAAGGCAGTCCGGTCCGGGAGGCGGCAAATTTGACCAGATCATTAATGGTGCCGGAGCCGCAGGCCAGCATCCATCCCGGCTGACTGACTGCCTTAAGAATATGAAAAAGCATGGTCGGGGTAGGTTTAATTGCTCTGCCACTACCGGTCAACCTGATGAGTTTGACCTGAAAATCAGACTGCTGTAAATTTTTTTGAGCCTGTTCACCTGCTGCCTTATAAGTGTTATCATCGCAAATTAAATATACCAGCTGGCTCTGGAAAAACTCTTTAACTCTTTTCTGGTTTGTTTTTTGCAAATAATGCTGCAGGAGAGCTGGCAGTTCTCTCAGGGCAGTATCACTGATTAATATTCTATCAATCTCAACCTTATGTTTTCTGCCACAGCTGCAGTCAAATTTTTTGTCTGGAAAAGCAAGGCTACCGGATGTCTTTAATCCGGTAAGTACTGAATTAGCTTTTAAACCTATTCCTTGATAATCCTTTTCTTCTAGCAAAAACTCACCCCTAAGCTGAAAAGTTTTGTTTTGATAAATGTGGTGTTTTAATCAGGAAGTTTTCGGATTTCGCTTATTTGTTCTTGATTTGTTGGCTGTGTTTAAAGAACAGATTTTAGGTTTTCAATGGTTTTTTAGTAATCCCGGAAAGAATTTAAAGAAAAATTTTTAAAGAAAAAATTAAAAAAAGAGTATGACTTAAAGATAATGATTTTTTGATTCTATAATAATTCTAAAATGGTTAATTCTGATTCTGAACGGCTTCCAGAAAGGCCAAAACATTTTCCAGAGGAACATCTTCCGGGATATCGTGGGTTGGAGCCACAATATAACCGCCATCACGAGCCAGGATGTTCATCAAGCGTCTGGTTTCCCTTTTAACCTTTTCCGGGGTAGCCCGGGGCAGAAGCTGCTGGGTACTGATGCCACCATAAAAGGTGAGTTTATCCCCGTATTTTTTTTTCATTAATTCAACATCATAGATTTCGGGCTGGAAGGTATTATAAATGTCAAGACCAAGTTCAATTAAATCAGGGAAGATAGCTGCCACATCTCCACAGGAATGCTGGGCCAGATAAAATCCTCTCTTCCGGGCATAACGATACATCCTAGCAAGCGGAGGTTTGATAAATTGTCGCCAGTATTTGGGCCCCATAATCAGGCCCCGCTGCTGACCCCAGTCATCACCAAAAAAAATGCAGTCAATATCATAATCAGCCACTATATCAATCACTTTTAGATTATATTCTGCAATCCGCTGAAAGAGCTCCCGGGTGAAATCAGGATGTCTGATAAAGTCCATTAAAAGCTCTTCCATGCCGCGCATTGTCCAGGCTCTCTCAAAGAGGGAAAAGCCGATGATGTACATGGTGAATTTTTCTCTACTCTCCTTTTCCAGACGGCGGCATTTTTCCCGGATTAACTCTCTGTCAGGTTCAGGGAAGCTGTAGTCAGTTAAGTCTGGTTCCGGAAGCAGCTGATTTACCACTGTGCCAAAATCTCCGGGCTCGACCTCCTGCCAGATCACTCCGAACATATCCTGTTTTTTGCCCGCTGTTAAAGTAGTGAAACTTTCATTTCTGGCTTTGGCCAGATAATTCCCGGCTTCTTCAGAGATATCACGGCAGTTAAAATGCTGCTTAAACCTCTCTGCCACAGCCTCGGTTAAGTCCAGCTGATAGGGCACGGGGCAGGTTTCTTCATGGTTTAGAGCAGCAATTACATAGTTTCTGCGTTTTATGGGGTCTCATCTCCTTCCTTATATATTTAAATTAGTCTTGCACATTATTATATCTTTTTAGACAAGAATACCATTCTGAAGTAGTATAAGCCCCCATAATCAACCTGTAACAAGATTATGGGGGCTGATGTCACTAATTTGACCTATCCTTTATTTGCCGGGCAAACAAAGTGTTGTCTGGATTAGCTAGTGAAGTTTTTTATCTAATGCCTTCATCAATCAAGGGTGCTAGCAGTTCAACATTGTCTTCATGAACCAGGCCGGAACCGGTATCAATATGCAGACCTGAGAATTGATAATTGGCAGAAATATAGATCTGGAATATTGGTAAGAACCCCTGGAGGAAAGGCTGTTGATCATGAACGAGCTGAACATAGCCAGATTCGATGGCATCCAGAGTGGCTGGAGATAAATCAAAGCCTGCTCCGAAAACTTCTCCAGGCTCCATGCCGGCAGTTTCCAGATAAACATCAAGGGTGCTGGTCAGGGCTCCATGATCGGTTATAACCAGATCGGTATCGGGATTTTCTGCCAGGTAGCCAGAAATAACAGGAATTCCTGCCGAGGCATCGGCATCTACTTCGGAAGAGATTTCCATATAATCTACTTCTATGCCGGCTGCTTCTACAGCATCTTTCGCTCCCTGGGTACGTTGACCTCTGGTTGGCTGGGATAAAAGGCCCCAGACCAAAGCCCGATTTCCTTCTCCCAGGCCAGCCCGCTCTACTGCTGCTTCGCCCAGCATGTAACCGGAATCATAAAGGTCCTGGCCGGCATAACCAAAGCCTTCAGCGACATATCTTTCTTCCATTCTGGGCAGGGTGGTGTTCTGGCTGGTAACAATTATTCCCTGCTCGCGAGCTTCATCAATATGCGGCTCCAGAGCGTCATCACCAGGATGACCCATAATTGCTATACCATCGGGATTGGCTGCTACTGCTTCCTGAAACTGAGTGACCATTCTTTCCGGACTCCAATCTGACCAACGGTACCGAACCTCAACTCTATCTCCAAGAATTTCATTGGCATGTTCTGCTCCATTATAGACTATTGTAGCAAAGGGGCCGCCCTCAGGACCTCCGGGAAAGAAATAAATTTCCAGAGGCTCATCCTGAGCCATTATAGGACCGGTTACCGCCAGACTCAATAGCAAAGCCAGGACCATGACAAAAGAAATCTTTCTTAACATCAATAATCCCTCCTGTTTTTTTACTTGAATTTTTAATCTGTTTCTATTTTAACTGGTATTCTCGGATTGATAATTCAACTCTTCTTCTCTCTGTTCCAAGTAACTTATCTATTCCAGTATCACCTCCCTGTAGATTCCTAAAGCCAGCTTAAGGATTTTAGAGCTTCCGTGATATCCATTGCCTTATAGAACTGTCTGTATCTACTAATGAATTCTTTTAAGTTATGCCCAATCTTCTTAAATTGGTGTGAATTGAAACCGAGACCACAATTATCAAACCATAGATCAACTGGGTCCAGAATCCTGCTAAACCGGCAGCTACAATGCCGGCTTCCAGTGATCCAATCAGAAAAGCTGCCACAAAGGTTCCAAAAACCGTTCCCTGTCCTCCTTTCATCGAAGTTCCTCCAACAAAAACTGTGGCAAAGGCTGTCATGAAATATCCCTGTCCCTGAGTCGGCCACCAGGTTCTAAGCCTGAATACATCCATCGTTCCGGAAAGAGCGGCCAGCATACCCATGATAATAAAAACAGCTATTTTAGTTTTGGAAACGCTGATGCCCATCAAATCGGCGGTGTGTGAGTTGTCTCCCACAAAGAGCACATTATCTCCAAACTGATGGCGGTATAAAATAAAACCTAAAAATACCGAGAGAAACAAAAACCAGACGGTCTGCATGGGGATGGTGAGGAAGGTGCCGCTAAAAACCGGATAAAGCATATGATCTCCCAAAGCTCTTAGAGAAATGGCTGAACCATCGGTTGATAGAGTAACAAATCCCCGGAGAAAAAACATCATACCGAGGGTGGCGACAATTGAAGGCATCCCCACCTTGGTAACCAGAATACCGTTGATCAAGCCTACCACAAAGCCTCCAGCCATAGCGGCAAGAATGCCAAGCACAATGCTATTGGTGGCAGCAAAGGCAAGACCAAAACACATACCGCCCACTGCCATGGTTGAGGGGAAGGAGAGATCGATCTCTCCAATCGCTAGCACAAAGGTCAGACCTAGAGCCAGTAATCCTACAAAAGGGACGGTAGACATAAAAGTTCTATATATTTTGGGGCTTAAAAAAGTTCGCGGACTGGTGATTATAAATACAATCCAGACCAAGATAGTAATTACAATTAAACCAATTTCCAGACTGTGTCGACGGGTAAACTCTTTAATTTTATTATTCAAGATTTGTGATACCTCCATTCCTTTGTTAACCAATTTTTCTTTCTGTGGCCAGGATTAAGGCTTCATTTAGCTCTTCTAGACTGCATTCATCCTTCAAGTACTCTCCCACCTTTTCACCCCGGTCCAAAGAAACAAATCTATCGGAGACAGGATAAACATTGGTGATATTATGAGATATATAAACACAGGACTTGCCGCTGTCTTTAATCTTCTGGATAAATTTCAAGACCTTATCAACTTCCTTGAGCGATAGGGCCATAGTCGGCTCATCTAAAATCACCAGGTCGGCATCAAAATACATGGCTCTGCCAATAGCAATACCCTGGCGCTCTCCACCAGAAAGGGTGGAGACCCGAGATTCAGGAGAAGCTCCTTCTCCGGTCAGTCCCATAATCTCCCTCATAATTTTCTGGCTTTCCTGCTTAACTTTATCTACATCAATAAAACCAAAGCGGTTGGTAATGTGACGGCCGATAAATATATTGCGCCAGATGGGCTGTTTCTCACCCAGAGCTTTTTCCTGATAGACTGTTTCTATCCCCAGTTCCCGGGCTTTGTTTACCGAATATTCCCCGGGATAGATTTTTTTGCCGTGAATATATATTTCTCCTTCAGTTGGCGGCATAACCCCGCTTAAAATTTTGATCAGAGTGGACTTGCCTGCTCCATTATCTCCTAGGAGACCAACAACTTCATTCTCGCCTACTTCCAGGTTGACTCCTCTCAGAGCCGTTACACTGCCAAACTTCTTTTTGATGTTTTTCATTTCAACTAAACTAATAATGATTACCTCCTTTTGAAGATTATTGGCTTTTAATGTCAATATAATTGATGAATAAACTAAAGAAAGTCGATTTTGTGCTGTTTACTGCTAAAAGCACTTGAACTTCTGATGACCCGACCGAGCAAAGTATTTTGAATCGTTGAATGATCTGTCATTGAATGATCTAAGGAAACGCTATAATCAGTGAAATCCGACAAGAAATATTTCCTACTTAAATTGTTTTAAATTGTTAAATATTACAAATAGTATAATTTTTTATGGTTAAAATGATCTGAACCTTCTTCTTTGCAGCATGCAAAATTTTTGCTAAACCTTTCATCTTTCCTGTTGTGTTTATCAATTTACCAACTGAGCAAGTTTTATTTTATAATTCTGGATAATCTAAAATAGTCCTGCCAGTATCAAAGAAAACAATGGGGAAAACCCCTACAGATAATTTATTTATAAAACAAAAGTTATTTACCAGAGATGGTGAACATCTTCTCTAATATATTCATCGTAAATTTTCTCGACCTCTTGCATAACCTCATCTGAGAGAGCGGGCGCTTCGGCAGCCCTGGCATTATCACGGACCTGCTCGGAATTTTTGGCTCCAGGAATTACGCAGCTAACCGCCTCATCCATTAAAATCCATTTAAGAGCAAATTGTGCCATTGTCAAACCCTCTGGCTTGATTTTTTCAAGTTTTGCCACTGCCTTCAGGCCCTTTTCAAAGTCAACCCCGGAGAAGGTTTCCCCTTTATCAAAGGCCTCTCCCTGTCGGTTAAAGTTGCGGTGGTCATCTTGGGGAAATTCAGTCTCACTGGAGAATTTCCCGGTTAATAGACCGCTGGCCAGGGGTACTCTAACAATTACTCCCACATCCTTTTCTTTAGCCCTGGCAAAGAATTCATCTGCCGGTTTATGTCTGAACATATTGTAGATTATCATTACACTGGCCAGATTATCATAATCTAACGATTTCAGGGCTT
>PWHA01000059.1 GCA_003554685.1 Halanaerobiaceae bacterium | reverse complement strand
TCCTGCTGGCCGGGCTGATCCTGGCAGGCAAAATAATCCCCTTTAAAATCGGTTCCTGGTTTTATTTCCTGCTGGCCCTGATAGTTGCTATTTCCGGTTTTATATTATATTTTCTGGTTTCGGAAGTATTTTTCCGCCAGCTGCTGGCTCTGGGAGCTGCGCTGGTATTTCCGGCTCTGGCGGGATGCTATATAATTGATATACTTAGAGAAAGGGCAGGATTTTTAACTATGGTTGTGCTGGCCTTTGCCAGCAGTCTGGCTGGAGGTCTGCTGGTAGCCCAGGTCCTGGCCCTCCCCGCTTTTTATAATCAAGTGGAAATTTTCCGGGGAGTTAAGTTCGTCTTTATTATTCCCCTGGCTCTAGCAGCTTTGTACTACAGTAAATTTGAACTCCAGAGCGATAGATTTCAGAACTGGATAGCTAAACTGGTCCGGCTGCTGGAGCTGGCGGTTCGGATCAAGCATGTTTTGCTGGCAGGACTGCTGCTGGTTGTCATGGTTGTTTATATTGGCAGAACCGGCAACCTTCCCCTGGTTCCGGTGCCTCCCTGGGAGATAATAATCAGGGACCGGCTGGAAGAATTCCTGACCGTTCGTCCTCGATTCAAGGAATTTTTATTCGGTCATCCCTTTTTATTTCTACTGCCACTGCTGCATAAATACTCGGCTGTATTCTGGCTCAAGGCCGGAGCAGCTCTGCTGGCGATTATTGGGCAGATCACCATTGTTAACAGCTTTTCTCATCTTCATACTCCGCTGAGAATAACCCTTATCAGGACCTGGCACGGTTTCTGGCTGGGGCTGGTAACAGCTGGAATAATGGCGGTTATAATTTTGCTGCTGCTCAAGCTTTACCGCCTGATTTTTCAGCCATCTGGAGGCAGGGTTTCATGACTGAAGTCATTCTTTCCGGCTATTATGGTTATGATAATATTGGGGATGAAGCCATTCTTTACAGTTTAATCACCGGACTGCAGGAGACCAATCCTGATTTAAATTTAACGGTGCTTTCCGCATCGCCCTCCAGCACCGCCCGGCGCTATGGGGTCAGGGCTGTTGATAGGTTTAGCCCCTGGCAGATCCACAGTTCCTTTCAGAAGGCCGATATTTTTATCAGTGGGGGTGGCAGTTTGCTGCAGGATGTAACCAGCTGGCGTTCCCCGCTTTATTACCTGGGGCTGATCAGGCTGGCCCATTTTTACTCTTTGAAAACAATTTTTTGCTGTCAGGGTGTGGGGCCGCTGAACCGCCAGTGGCTGCAGGATCTGGTAGCCTCTACAGTAAAATCCATGGATAGGATTTCGGTAAGGGATCCGGATTCCCGGGAACTGCTGGCAGAACTGGGAGTGGAAAGTGCCAGAATTACAGTTCTTGATGACCCGGTTTTTCTGCTTCAGGGTCGGACAGCGGCGGTAGAGCCGGACTTAGGTTCAGCAGACGAAAATTATTCAGGTTTGCCTCCGGATTTTTTTACCGATCGCTCAGGAGCAAAGCTGCTTGGGGTGGCCGCCAGGCCCTGGAGAGATAACAGCTACCTTTTGCCCCTGGCAGCTGCTCTGGAAAAATTCCTGGTAGAAAGAGAGAATTTTAAACTTCTGCTTATGCCCTTTCACAGCAGCCAGGATCTGAACTGCAGCAAAAAATTACTGCAGCGGCTGGACTCTCTCAGTCAAGAACGAATCCTGTTGCTGGATCCGCTGGAAGATCCCTGGGAGGTTATTAAAGTATACCGGCAGCTGGACCTTCTGCTGGGGGTCAGATTGCATTCTCTAATCTTTGCTGTTTTAACCGGTGTACCCCCAGTTGGTATCGAATATGATCCCAAGATATCGGGATTTTTACAGCGGCTGGAGCTGGAACCGGCCTGCCGGACTTCAGATGCTTCTTCGGGTTCTATTTATAATAATTTAACCCAAACCTGGCAGGGACGGCATCAGATTCAGGAAGAATTAAGGGATTACCAGGAAGCTGCCTGCCGCCGTTTGAGAGACTTTTTAACAGGAATAGACCAGCCAGCGGAGAGCTGAAGATTAGAAAGGAAGATAGTTAG
Organism: Halanaerobiaceae bacterium; assembly: GCA_003554685.1. Lineage (GTDB taxonomy): Bacteria > Bacillota > Halanaerobiia > Halanaerobiales > Halarsenatibacteraceae > T1SED10-84. The sequence goes on along the minus strand of PWHA01000059.1, from coordinate 5,642 downwards.
ATGATAACTGCCAGTATCCTGGGAATAAAATTTAATCCTCTGGACCTGGAAGAATTTGTGGCAAGGATTGCTTTTCAGCTTGAGGAGCAATCAGGAAATGACTGCAGACTGGTGCTAACCCCAAATGCTGAAATTGTAATGCAGGCAGCCCGGGATAAAGAACTCAGGGAGATAATCAACCGGGCCTGGCTCAGCATCCCTGATGGTGCCGGTATTATTCTGGCCTCCAAACTGCTTCCAGAACTCAAAACCTTTCCTGCCCGGGTGGCAGGTTTTGATCTGCTGCTAGACCTGCTGCAGCTAGCAGTTGCAAGGGATTATACTGTTTATTTCCTGGGAGGAGAGCCGGGGGTGGCAGCCGCAGCAGCCGAAAATCTCAAGAACAGACATCCAGGACTGAAAGTAGCCGGTTGCCATCATGGTTATCTGGATCGAGAAAGCAGCGAAGCTGTGCTTGCTGAGATATCAAGCACCGAACCTGAACTTCTCTTTGTGGGGATGGGAGCTCCCCGTCAGGAAAAATTTCTGGCAGAAAATCAGGCTCGACTGGCTGCAGGAGTTGCAGTAACGGTGGGGGGTAGTTTTGATATTCTGGCCGGCAAAAAAACCCGGGCTCCGTTAATTATACAGAAACTTTATCTGGAGTGGTTTTATCGTTTGCTCCAGGAACCAGGCCGAATTTCAAGAATAAGCATTTTGCCCCTCTATCTTTTGAAAATTTTACTTGAAGCTGGAGGACAGCACCTGGAAAAACTAAAAGAAAGTTAACTAAATTTTACTTTAATCATCAGGAGATATATAATATTAATAAGGAAGAGTGCTGGAAAAGGTAAGAATGTTGGAAAAGCACGGAGAAAAAATAATGTAAGTAACAGCAGGATTAATTCAGGAAGTAATAATTAGAGAAGGTGATAATTGTGTTCAAAAAACAGCATTCCAAAGCACTTATAATAGTTATTGTGCTTGCTTTATTCATGAGTTTCAATGCTCCAGCTGTTGCTGAGGATAATAACAGGGAGCATTTTTCTCTGGAAAACCTTGAAAACATTATTTCTTTGATTGAAAACTATCATGTTGAGGAATACAGCGGCGAGGAACTGCTGGAAAAGGCCATTGAAGGTCTGCTGAGAGAAGTTGATGCCTATTCTTCCTTTATGTCGCAGGAAGAATATCAGGAGATGCAGGAAGAATTTGAAGGTGAATTTGGCGGAATTGGAATACAAATAACCACCCGGGATGACAGATTAACCATAGTTGCCCCGATCAGCAACACTCCTGGAGCTGCAGCCGGCCTGCAGGCTCAAGATATTATTGTAAAAATTGATGGTGAGGAAACCAGGGATATGTCACAACAGCGGGCTGTAGACAAGATGCGGGGCGAACCCGGGACAGAGGTTACTCTGACAATTGAAAGAGCAGATAAAGAACTCTTTGAAGTTAAAATTATCAGGGATATCATAGAAGTTCCGATAGCCGAAACTGAGATATATGATGATGGTAGAGTTGGTTATCTCTCCATCACCCAGTTTTTACAGCAGACGGGAGAAAAAACCGAGCAGGCTTTGCTGGAACTGGAGGAGGAGGGAGTAGAGGTTCTAATACTTGATCTTCGCAATAACCCCGGTGGAATTTTGGATGAAGCAGCCAGGGTGGGAAGCCTTTTTGCCCCTGAGGGCACAGTTGTTTCAATTAAGCAGAGAAACGGCCCGCTGCAGAATTTTGATGTCTATGAAGATCTTCATACTACCGATCTTCCGGTCCTGGTTCTAACCAATGCTGGCAGCGCCAGCGGTTCGGGAATAGTTGCTGGTTTCATCAGAGATACTGAGCGGGGAAAACTGCTGGGAACTAAAACCTTCGGTAAAGGCAGTGTTCAGAGCATCTTCCCCCTGGCTCAGGGAGCGGCCCTGAGACTGACCACAGCCAACTTCTATACTGCCGGTGAAAATTTGATTGATAAAGAGGGCATCACCCCTGATTATGAACTTCCGCTGGACCCGGAGACTGAGTTTGATATGGATAACCAGCTGGAAAAAGCCAGAGAGGCTGTTCTTTACTATCTGGATCAGGGAGACTGGCCCGAGGCAGATTATCTGCTGCCCGATGCCGAAGAGCTGGAAAGGCTGGAAGAACTGGATCCCTTCTATGAGATTGATGAGGAAATGATTGAGGATCAGGAAGAGATTGAAGATGAGGAATAATCCAAAAAATAGATTTTGATCCAGCCATAGTGACAATAAAGAAAATAAGGAATCAAAACCAGCAGGTGAGCTCTTCTCTAAAGGAAAGGCTTTCCTGCTGATTTTTTTGTCGCTAAGATAACATGCTTATTTTTGAGATTTTTACTTGCAATTTTGCTGAGACATGTTATAATATTTTTAGAAAGCATAGTAGATTACTAAGGTTAATTTAGGGGTTGATAAATATGTGGCAGACAATTAAGGCTGATGTTAAAGCTATTTTTGACCGAGATCCGGCGGCAAATAATATTATGGAAGCTCTGCTTGCCTATTCTGGCCTGCACGCTATTATTATTCATCGGTTTTCTCACCGACTGTACAGGATTGGTTTGCGAACCCTGGCCAGGTTGATATCTCAACTGGCCCGGTTTCTAACCGGAATAGAAATTCATCCTGGAGCTAAAATTGGCAGTGGATTTTTTATTGATCATGGAATGGGAGTAGTAATTGGAGAAACAGCGGAAATTGGAGAGAATGTCACCCTTTATCAGGGGGTAACACTGGGAGGAACCGGACATGAAAAGGGCAAGCGCCATCCCACCCTGGGTGATAATGTGGTGGTAGGAACCGGGGCTAAAATCCTGGGTTCCTTCAAGATTGGAGATAATGTTAAGATTGGTGCCGGGGCCGTTGTGCTGGATGCTGTTCCGGCCAATTCTACCGTGGTGGGTATTCCTGGCAGAGTTGTGAAAAGAAATGGACTGCGGATCCATCCCGAGCGTGATCTTCAGCATGATGATCTGCCCGATCCTGTCTGGGAGAAAATGAATCAGCTGGAAGCAGAGTTAGAGGCACTCCGGACTCGATTAAATCAGGAAGAACTGGAACCCACAGAGGAAGAATATCCTCTGAAATATATTATATAATTTTTTCCCTGTAAACAGCAAACAAAAAGCAAAGAAAAAGAAATCAAAAGGAAATTGTTAAGTCTATACTTGACAAAAATAATTGGTTATATTATAATTAAAACACAATAAATTGAAGCAATAAGTTTTGTAGCAGATGTAGTGAGTTATCTATATTTCCCCCCAACCCCAAACCTGATAACTCCTGCCTGACCTTCCCTTATTGAGGGAGGGTCTTTTTTTTGCAGGTATAATCTTCTTAGGCCTTTAATTTGATAATTATTATTGATATAATAGTCAGGCAGTTTGCTCTGTCCTCTCAAATGCATATTTCCAGTCTTAACTGTTGATTAATCCGGTTGACAAACAAAGGTATTGTTATATAATAAAACTGCTAAAAAGTTTATATCCCCTGTAAAAATTAAATTCTGTTCAAATCCTTTGCATCTCTTTCTTTCTCCGCTGAAAAGATAAAGGTGGTGATCGCAATCCATGTCTCCAGAATTTAGATTATCAGCCCCCTATGAGCCCCGGGGTGATCAGCCTCAGGCTATTGAAAATCTGGTCGAGGGTATAAACAAAGATTACCGCCATCAAACCCTGCTGGGAGCCACCGGAACCGGTAAAACCTATACCATGGCCTCGGTGGTGGAAAGGGTTCAGAAGCCAACTCTGGTAATGGCTCACAATAAAACCCTGGCTGCTCAGCTGACCAGCGAATTTATGGAATATTTTCCCGAGAATGCAGTCGGCTATTTTGTCAGTTACTATGACTATTATCAGCCCGAGGCCTATGTGCCCCAGACGGATACCTATATAGAAAAAGATGCCTCCATAAATGAAGAAATTGATAAATTGAGGTTGGCAGCCACCAGCTCATTGTTGGAGCGGGAGGATGTTCTCATCGTGGCCAGTGTTTCCTGCATCTACGGCCTGGGTTCACCGGAGGATTATCTGGATCTATCCTGTCAGCTTCAAGTCGGGGAGACCAGATCCCGGGAGGAGATTGTCCGGGAGCTGAGCCTGATGCAGTACAGCCGTAATGATATTGACCTCTCCCGGGGACATTTTCGGGTCCGGGGTGATGTGCTGGAAATTTTCCCGGCCTACCGGGATATAGCCCTGCGGGTTGAACTCTTTGGCGATGAAATTGAAAGAATAACAGAGATCAATTCCCTGACCGGGGAAATCCTGGATGAGCATCAGGAATTTACTGTTTTCCCGGCCAGCCACTTTGTCACTCCCCAGGATAAAATTGAACGGGCTATCAGGGATATCAGGCAGGAGCTTCAGGAAAGGCTGGCCGAGCTGAGAAAACAGGATAAGCTGGTGGAAGCCCAGCGCCTGGAACAGCGAACCAGATATGATCTGGAGATGTTGGAACAGATGGGATACTGCAGCGGGATTGAAAATTATTCCCGCCATCTCGATGGCCGTCCTCCCGGTTCCCGCCCCAATACCCTGCTGGATTACTTTCCCGATGATTTTCTGGTTATTTTAGATGAATCTCACATGACCATCCCTCAGATCGGAGGAATGTACAAAGGAGATCGTTCCCGCAAGGAAAAACTGGTGGAATATGGTTTCCGGCTGCCCTCGGCACTGGACAACCGCCCCCTGAATTTTCAGGAATTTGAACAACTGGCACCTCAGGCCGTCTATGTTTCTGCCACCCCAGGGCCCTATGAAGATAACCACAGCAGCCAGATTGTGGAGCAGATTATCAGGCCCACCGGCCTGGTTGATCCTGAGGTTGAGGTCCGGCCTACCGGGGGGCAGATAGATGATCTGCTGGAAGAGATCCGGATAACCGTGGAGGAGCATCAGGAAAGGGTGCTGATTACCACCCTGACCAAAAATATGGCTGAGGATCTGACAGATTACCTGGCTGCAGCCGGAATCCAGGTCAGATATCTTCATTCTGATATTGATACCATCGAAAGATCTGAAATTATCAGGGATCTGAGATTGAAGGAATTTGATGTTCTGGTAGGAATCAATCTGCTGCGGGAGGGTCTGGATCTTCCCGAGGTTTCCTTGATAGCCATCCTTGATGCCGATAAGGAAGGCTATCTTCGTTCCGACCGCGCTCTGATTCAGACCATCGGCCGGGCTGCCCGTAATGTCCGGGGCAGGGTGATTATGTATGCCGATAAAGTAACTGATTCCATGGCCCGGGCCCTTGATGAGACTGAAAGACGAAGAGAGAAGCAGCAGAAATTTAACCGGGAACAGGGAATAACTCCCCGGACAATTGAAAAACCAATTCGGGAAGTAGTCCGTCCGGTAGAAATGGTTGTCAAAGAGGAACACCAGGAATATAATATAAACAGCAGCTCATCTCAAGCAGAAACTGGGGTTATTGAACCCGGAGAGCTTTCCAATCGGGAGCTGACCGAAAAAATCATTGAGCTGGAAGAAGAGATGGAAGAAGCTGCTGATAATCTGGAATTTGAAATAGCAGCTCAGATCCGGGATGAGATTCAGGAACTGGAGCAGGAGCTGTCTCAGAGGTGAAATTAATGTCCCAGGATAAAATTATTGTTAAAGGTGCTGC